>DATDGH010000325.1:0-6457 GCA_036522215.1 Candidatus Angelobacter sp.
GCTCATTGAGTTATAGGGTGGTCTCACGCCTGAAGCCGACGATGACCGAACAGGAGTACCGCCGCAGCTTTATCGCGCCAAGCAAGTGTCGCGATCTGGCGGAGTGCCTGTTGTGCGCTACTCCAGCGGTGAAGTTGATGCAATCGGAAGAGTCGCTGCGACTGGTAGTAGCGGATGTTTTTGAGCAGCTTGCGGCCGACCAGGTGCTTTACGCGGAGCTTCGCTTTGCGCCACTTCTTCATCTTGAGCAAGGCCTGACTGCGGAAAGAGTGGTCGCGACGGTGGATCGGGCGGTCGAGAACTGCATTAAGGGCAGTGGAATTGAAGCACGAATTATCCTTTGCACATTGAGGCACTTCACCCAGGAGCAAAGCATGGAGACAGCACGCCTGGTTGAAAGATTTTGTGGAACACGGGTGGTTGGGCTGGACATCGCCGGGGATGAGGCCGCCTTTCCGCTTGCCCCGCACAAAGCTGGCTATGAATATGCCCGAGAACGCGGAGCATTTTTGACTGCCCACGCGGGAGAGGGCTCAGGGCCGGCGAGCGTCTGGGAGACTTTGCGTGAACTGGCGCCGTCCCGCATCGGTCATGGAGTCCGCAGCGCCGAGGATACGAAGCTGGTTGCCCTGCTTGAAGATCGCGGCGTGTACCTTGAGGTGTGTCCGACGAGCAATGTGCAGACCAACATTTGCGACACGCTCAAGGACCATCCTGTAGACCGGCTGTATCGCGCCGGAGTACGGCTCAGCATCAACACTGATTCACGCACCATGACGGACACCAATCTGAACCGCGAATACCGGCGATTGGGCGAGGCTTTTGGCTGGGACAGGGCTGAATTCCTGGCCTGTAATCTGGCCGCGATCAGGGCCGCCTTCCTGCCCGAAGAGGCCAAGGAGCGCCTGCAAGAGCGAATGACGGCCAGCTATTCCAAGGCTGGCGCAGCGCGGCAGAATTAAAACCGCAAAGCCATCGATCCTTGCTTGCAACCTGCGGAATGGGTGAGCATCTAATACTTGACAACAAGTGACTCAACTCTGATAATGGTGTTGTTGTCAGCAGTTTCGCGCATTATTTTTAAGCACTTATAGGCAGGAGGAAGGGGATATGGGCAAGATTATTGGAATTGATTTGGGCACCACGAACTCTGTGGTGGCCGTGATGGAAGGCGGGGAGCCCAAGGTAATTGAGAACGAAGAGGGTGGCCGGACGACCCCGTCCGTGGTGGCATTTACCAAGACGGGCGAGAGGTTGGTCGGCCAGGTGGCGAAGCGTCAGGCCATTACCAATCCGGAAAACACGATTTATTCGATCAAGCGGTTTATGGGGCGTCGTTATGAGGAAGTCAATGACGAGATGAAGATGGTGCCCTACAAAGTCGTCCGGCAGGGCGACCACGTGGCTGTGGTAGCGCAGGGCAAGGAATATACGCCACCTCAGATCTCGGCCATGATTCTGCAAAAGCTGAAGAAGGCGGCGGAAAACTATCTGGGCCAGACGGTGACAGAAGCGGTTATTACCGTTCCGGCGTACTTCAACGACGCGCAGCGCCAGGCCACCAAGGATGCAGGCAAGATTGCCGGTCTGGAAGTGAAGCGCATTGTGAACGAGCCGACGGCAGCGGCGCTGGCCTACGGCCTGGACAAGAAAAAGGACGAGACCATAGCGGTCTATGACTTCGGCGGCGGCACCTTTGATATTTCCATTCTGGAAGTAGGCGAGGGCGTGATTGAAGTGAAATCCACCAACGGCGACACGCACCTTGGTGGTGACAATATTGACCAGCGCATTGTGGAGTGGCTGGTGGACGAGTTCAAGAAGGATGAAGGGCTGGACCTGCGCAGCAAGGGCAATGAGATGGCCCTGCAGCGGCTGCGGGATGCCGCGGAAAAAGCCAAGATCGAGCTTTCCACCACCATGGAAACCGAGATCAATCTGCCATTCATTACCGCAGATGCGAGCGGCCCGAAGCACCTGGTCAAGAAGCTGAGCCGGGCCAAATTGGAGCAGATGGTGGAAGACATCATCCAGCGCTCGGTGACGCCCAGCAGACAGGCCTTGAAGGACGCAGGGGTTGAGCCGAAAGACATCGATGAGGTGGTGCTGGTCGGCGGACAGACGCGCATGCCGCGCATCCAGGCATTGGTAAAAGAGCTGTTCGGCAGGGAACCGCACAAAGGCGTGAACCCGGACGAGGTAGTTGCCATTGGCGCGGCGGTGCAGGCGGGAGTTCTGGCAGGCGATGTGAAAGACCTGCTACTGCTGGATGTGACTCCGCTCACGCTCTCGATCGAGACGCTGGGCGGCGTGGCCACTGGGATGATCCCGCGCAACACCACGATCCCGACGCGGAAGACGGAGAAGTTTTCTACGGCGGCAGACAGCCAGACTTCGGTCGAAGTCCACGTGCTGCAAGGTGAGCGGCCGATGGCCCGGGACAACCGGACGCTGGGCAAGTTCCACCTGACCGGCATTCCACCGGCGCCACGCGGCATACCGCAAATCGAGGTGACGTTTGACATCGATGCCAACGGCATTCTCAACGTGACGGCGAAAGACATGGCCACGAGCAAAGACCAGAAGATCACGATTACGTCCTCTTCCGGCCTGAGCAAGGAAGAAGTAGACCGGATGGCCAAGGAAGCCGAAGCCCACGCGGCTGAGGACAAAGCCAAGCGCGAGGAGATTGAGAGCCGCAACCAGCTCGACAACATGGTGTATAGCGTGGAGAAGATGCTCAAGGAGCATGGCGACAAGATCTCCGGGGATGAGAAGGGCAGCGTTGAGTCGGCCCTGGCTGACGCCAAGAAAGCCCTCGAAGGCAGCGACGCGGCAGCGATGAAGTCGGCGAGTGAACGGCTGACCCAGGCATCCCACAAGCTGGCAGAGGCGATGTACAAGGCTTCGCAGGCGCCGGCGGATGCTGCTCCGGGAGCGGGGCCCACAGCAGGTCCTTCGGGTGACGGACAACAGCAGCAGAAGAAGGACGAAGGCGTAATTGATGCTGAGTACGTAGACGTGGAGGACAAGAAGTAATCGCGTTACACCGGGCTGCTTGAGTTCGCGCGATGACGCATACAAGGGCAACCGGATTGCATTCGGGGGCATTGGGAGCAGGGCGGCTGGCATCAGCCGCCTTCTGCCTGTTGAGGAATTATGAAACAGTATCTAATCGTGAAATTGGCCGAGGGCCTAAGCCAGGTGGCGAACTGGATTGCCATGCCCGGCCTGTACACGCGAGAGGCTGCGGAGCAGATCGTTCGGCGAGCGACTGAGGCCGAGCCCGAATCAAGGTTTTTGATTCAGGAAGTTGGAGTAGCGTAAGTTTAGGAAAGAGGCTTTGCGTGAAATTCATGAAGCGACGTAATTTGCGGCTGTTTGCGGTAGCGGCTGTACTCCCTTTCATGGCTTCCAACCTTCCGGCCCAGCCAGACAAGGCTTTGGCCAGGACAAGCGTTGCCGAAACCGCAGTTTCCCAGCAGCTCACGCAGATGGTGCGTGATTTTCTAGCGGCTGTTCCTCGAGGCGAGCGGCAGGTATTCGATACATTCTTTGCCGACGACGTCATCTATACGCGGTCGGCCGGCGTGACCGTGGACAAGAGCGAGATCCTGAGAAACATCGGCGTGCGCGCCACGAATGAGCCGAACGCCACTTATGAAGCTGACGATTTCACCGTTCATCCGTATGGCAGCATGGCCATCGTGAATTTCCGACTGGTTCAGCACAACGAGCAGGACGGAAAGAAGGAAACCAACTACTTCCGCAATACAGGCACTTTCCTGAAGCGCAATGGGAAATGGCAGGTGGTAGCGTGGCAGGCGACAAAGGCGCCACCGAGCGGTGAGCAGAAATGATGGATCCCAGGCGCTCCGCTTGGATGACAGAGCTTTTATTGTTCGTGGTGAAACGACGATAACCTAGATGGCGACGACACAACAAAAAGATTATTACGGACTCCTGGGGGTGAAGAAGAATGCTTCGCAGGAGGAGATCCGCAAGGCGTTTCGCAAGCTGGCTAGAAAGTACCATCCAGACGTCAATCCGGGTGACAAAAAGGCTGAAGAAAAGTTTAAGGAAATCTCTGAAGCCAATGACGTCCTGAGCGACCCCAAGAAGCGCAAGATTTACGATCAGCTTGGGTTCTACTCTGACAACATCGATCCGGCCGCCGCAGAGGCGTATGCGCGCGGTGGCGGTTTTGGGGCCGGAGGCTTCGGCGCGGGACCTGGGGGCGGAAGTCGCGCTGGCGGAGTGCCGTTTGATTTTGAAGGCTTCGATTTTTCCGATATGGGCGGGCGCTCCAGCGGCGGCGGCGGCTTCAGGGACATCTTCTCCAGCATGTTCGGCGGTGGGCGTGGCACTGCGATGGAGCATGAACCCGAGCCGGGCAGCGACCTGGAATACCAGGTAAATATTGGGTTCTGGGACGCGATCCGGGGCACGGTCATGCGGCTGAACATCACCCGACAGGACGCTTGCTCCAATTGCGGAGGCAAGGGTACGGTGGGTAAGCCGGAGACATGTCCCGGGTGCGGCGGGAGCGGCCAGACAACCCAGACATCGGGACGAATGAAGTTCAACGTCACCTGCCCGGAATGCGGTGGAACCGGCAAGCGTCAGGAACGTTGTCCGGCATGCCGGGGCGCGGGAGTTGTGGAACGCACCGAACCGCTTGAAGTGCGCATTAAAGCCGGCACTCGGGATGGCCAGCGGATTCGGATCGCAGGCAAAGGCAATGCCGGGACAAACGGCGGGGCGCCGGGCGATCTCTACATCATCATTCGCATTGGCGAGCATGCGGTCTTTCGACGCGATGGCGACGACATTTATGTGACTGTCCCTGTGGCCGCATGGGAGGCGGCCCTGGGAGCAAAGATTGAGGTGCCCACAATTGATGGCCGTTCGCAACTGCGTGTGCCACCGGGCACCCAGTGCGGGCAGAAGCTGCGTCTGCGCGAAAAGGGCGTGCCTTCTGCCACCAGAGACGGCGACCGCGGTGACGAGATTGTGGAAGTCAAGCTGGTGGTGGCGGAGGCGCGTGATCTCAGGGTGCGTGAGCTGTGGCAGGAACTGCAGAGGCTGAATCCTGAAGATCCAAGAGCGGAGCTGTGGGCGAAACTCTAATTCTGGAAACGGAGCGCCTGCGTCTGCGTCAATTTGTAGTTGATGATATAGAGGCCCTGGAAATGGTCCTGGGCGATGCCATCGCGATGGAATGGTATCCTGCGCCTTTTGACCGCAAAGGCGTGGAAGCCTGGATACGGAGAAACATCGATCGCTACGAACGGGACGGTTACGGGCTGTGGGCCATGGTATTGAAGGCCTCAGGCGAAATGATTGGCGATTGCGGATGCGTCATGCAGGAAGTCGAGGGAAGACCGCAACTGGAGATTGGCTATCATGTGCGCCGCGATTTATGGGGCAACGGCTATGCTGCGGAGGCGGCGGGTGCGTGCATGAATTACGCCTTTACCCGGCTGGGCGTCGAGCGTGTGATTTCCATGATCCGGCCGGAGAACCGGAATTCGATCCGGGTGGCAGAAAAGAATGGACTGACGCGTGAGAAGGTGGTTTTCTGGGGCGGCTATGACCATTGCATTTATGCGAAGCAAAAGTCATGACAGCTAAACGCAAATCCCGTGGCGCCTACATGATCTCCGCGGTGGCGGAGATGTACGGCATTCATCCGCAGACGCTGCGCCTCTACGAGCGGGAAGGCTTGCTGAAACCATCGCGCACCGACGGGAATACGCGCCTGTACACGGAAGAAGATTTGCAGCGGCTGGAGTTCATCCTGTCGTTGGCCCGCGACCTGGGAGTGAATATTGCGGGGATCGCCATCATCCTGCAAATGCGAGAACGCATGGAAGAGATGAACCGGCAGATGCAGGAGTTTGTCAGGTTCGTTCAGCAGGAGGTTGCTACCCGCGTCAGCCAGGCTCAGGCTGATCCCAGCCAGGGCGCCATCATCCCTCTGCGAAAGCCTGCCATTCCAATAGCTCGTGAAAAAAGAAAGTAACGAAGAAAAGTAAGAATCCGGGTGACAAGAAAATAGCCGGTGAATTCACCGGCTATTTTCGCAAGAACGGCTACGCAGCAGGATGATCGATTTCTTCATCCCTGATGTCACGGCCATGGACGGAGATGATCGGCTTGCTAGGTTCGGTTGCCTGCAGTTGCTTCCGTGTGGGAACATCGGGGCGTAGTTCGCCTCGTGAACGGGCGGCGGCAGCCACGATACTCTTCCTGAATTTCTGAGGATAAACGCGCATCCGCTGGCGAATGCGGCGTTCGACATCTTCCCACTCTTCACGTGCACGGGCCATGCCCTGGCGCATGACTTGTACACCTTTCTTTTCAGCTTTGCGCAAATTTTCGAACAAGCGCATTTTTTTACTCCCCTTTCCGGTGCCCCGGTTATACGAGATAGACGAATCATTCTGTAGGATGC
>DATDGH010000326.1:0-5117 GCA_036522215.1 Candidatus Angelobacter sp.
AGCGCCCTTGAGATGAATGGACCTGATCTTGACCCGGGAAAAAAGGGCATCAACTTTTTTAAAGAAGCATTCAATATCCAGTACAACTGGATTGGCCTGGGGGCGGCTGCGGCTTTTGCCGTGGTGAGCGCCAGCTTCTTCCCCGTCCTGCTGGCTGCGGGCGCCGAATTAATCTATCTTTCCACCATTCCCAATAACAGCCGCTTTCAGCGCCTGGTGCGCTCGTGGAAGCTGGCTGAGGAAAAACAGCAGACACAGCAGAGCCTGAGCGACCTGCTGAGAAACCTGCCGGGCGACATGCAGAGTCGTTACATCAAGCTGGCGGAGGTCTGTGGCGGGATTCGCGCCAACTTTGCCCAGCTCTCTTCCACCTCGCAGATTTTTGTCCAGCAGATGGATTCGCGGCTGGAAGGGCTGCTGCATGGTTACGCCCGTCTGCTGCAGGCGGCCTACCAGCAGCGGCAGTATGCAAAGACGGTTGATCCCGAGGTCATCAAAAACGAAATCGCGACCTTGCAGAAGCGTTTGCCCACGGATCCACCCAAGGTGCAGGACATCAACAAGAAGCGCATTGAAATCCTGAGCAAGCGCGTAGACAAATTCCAAAAGATCACAGAAAACCGTCAGGTGGTGGACGCGCAGATTGCCGCCATGGAAGATGTGCTGCAACTGGTGCGCGATCAGTCCATCACCATGCGTGATCCGCAACAGGTAAGCGATCAGTTGGAAAATCTGGTGCACGATGTGGAGCAAACGGAAGAGACGGTGAAGCAGATGGAAGCCATCTTCAGCGGATTGCCGGCAGAGATGAGCGGAGTCATGGCCATGGCAGACGATGCTTCGAGTGACTCAACCTCAGCCGCCGCGCGCACTCGGATAAGATCTTGAACCACAAAGGACACGAAGGAAAGCAGAACACTGGAGGAAGGGAAGTAGAGGAACTCTTAGGTTTGTCATTCGGATCCCGCAAAGCGGGTAAGGAATCTACTTTTTTAATTCTATTTGTGGTTTTCCTCTGCGCTCCTCTGCGTGCTCTGTGGTTAAAGGGTTTTGAATGAGCTCTGCTGCGACCAATACCGACAAATACCTCGAGGCCCTGCCCCTCTGGGCCCGCGACCTTTCGGAAAAGTATTACTCACGCTCCTACGCGCTCTTTGTTCTTTACGGGAATGTCCGCGACCTGGTGCCGTTGCGCCGCAACGGCAGCACTGACTTCGTTTCCCTGGATGACTTTCTCTCCGAGGCCCTGTTCGGACAGCGTGATCTGGTGCTGCACTACGATCGCGGCGGGCTGGCCTTCGGCAATCCTGATACTCAGGCTGACTTCCGCCGCGCCCTTGACGGCTACGACACCTTTCATGGCACCGCCCACGCGCAGGGCCTGCCCCGCAATCCCGATGCGGTATTGAACATTCTGGACAACTACCTTCGCCTGCGCATTGCCGATGGTAAGAAGATCGCTCTGGTCATTGATTTTGCCGAGACCATCGCGCCCGCAGGCGACGTCTTCGGCATGCCAGCCGAGGACCGCAACTCGCTGGTCATTTTGAAACGCTGGGCCCGCAATCCTGATTTTCTCAACGCCGATGTCACCATCATTCTGATCTCAGAAAACCAGATCGAGCTCAATCAGGGAATTGTGCAGAATCCAGGTGTCTCGTCCATTGAGATACCGCTGCCGGACGAGCCGGAGCGGCTGGAATTCGTCCGCTGGCAGTTCAAGACCCATCCGCTGCCTCCAGGATCAGAAGTGACGGACGCCATTCTGGCCAAGCTAGGCGCGGGCCTGAAGCGTGTGCAGTTGCAGAGCCTGATTGCGCATGCGGTGCAGAACCGGCAGCCATTCACGCTTAAGTTTCTCAATGAATGCAAGAAAGACCTGATTGAGGCGGAATCGGGCGGGCTGCTGGAGTTTGTCACCAGCCGCTACGATCTCTCCTATGTCGCCGGCAATGATCAGGCCAAAAAGAAGCTTCAGGACGCGGCCGCAGCCATCCATTCCGGCAACACCAGCGTGCTGCCTATGGGCTATGTGATCTGCGGCCCGGTGGGAACAGGGAAGACCTTTATTACCACATGTTTTGCCGGTGAAGTCGGCGTCCCGGCAGTCACGCTCAAGAATTTTCGTAGCATGTGGCAGGGCGTGACCGAAGGGAACCTCGAGCGCGTACTGAACCTGCTGAAGGCCATGAGTCCCATTGCGGTAATCGTGGACGAGGCTGACGCACAGCTAGGCGACCGTTCCAGCTCCGGCGACAGCGGCGTGAGCAACCGCGTCTTTGCCCAGATCGCGCAGTTTATGGGCAACACCGAATATCGCGGCAAAGTGATCTGGTTCCTGCTGACGTGCCGTCCGGATCTGTTGCCGGTGGACCTGAAGCGCCAGGGCCGGGCCGAGGAACATATCGCCCTGTTTTATCCGGAGTCGCCAGAAGAGCGCCGTGCCTTGCTGCGCGCCATGCAGAAAAAGGCCGGCATGGCAGTATTTTCAGCCGACCTGGAGAAATTTTTTCTGGACAACGCCGGGACTCTTTCCGGAGCAGACATCGAAGCCGTCCTGGTCCGCAGCCGCATGCGCGCATCTCTCCGTAACAAAACTGAAGTAGATCAGGACGACGTGAAAGGCGCGCTGGAAGACTTTATTCCTCCTTCTTATCCCACCGAGATTGATTTACAGAACATCGTAGCCGTGCTGGAATGCACCAGCAGAAGCCTCCTGCCCAAACAATGGCGCGACGCCGATCGCAAAGAGCTGATTCGTAGAGCAAATGAGTTGCTGGCGTTTACGCGGGAGTCGGGGGAGGGATGACATCAGGAGTTCGAGGCGTGAAAACTCATCTCAGCAACTGTCTTGAAATACTCTTGGTTACTTCCCAGAGGATAGTCGCATCGTCACCGCTGAGATTCACACCGTGCGAGAACTCTTTTTGAGGATGAATGTAGTTTCTGTAGTCCCGCAGTACTTCGCCAACATCCTTTGCGGATACTGAAATCCAGCCTAGCTCATGGGCCACCGAGATAAAGTCTTTGAGCATCCAGTCCTTTAGCTGCTTAGGCTGCCCAGCTCTGTCCCTTGGAGCTGCACCCGCAGTGAAAACCGCGGCTTGATTTGATTGTTTTAGGATCCTGGCCAATAAGAGTCCTTCGAGTAACCCACCCATCATTACCGTAGCGCTCAGCGGTGCCCCGGCTGCGAGACAAATAGTGCATTCAGCCCATCGTCTAGTGAGGATCTCTTGCATCTTAAGATCAGCAGCCAGCATCGAGAAACTCGGCGGCAGATCCGATGTATTAGTTGGCAATGTTGAGCCACCTAATTCCACGATCTTCGTAGATCGCATTCCAGCGAGACTCTTGTGCAGCGCCTTAATGTCGGCTACCGTCTTAGTTCGGGAAGGACTCCGGTCGCTCGCTAAAAGCAGTCGTCGGTATTGTTGATCAATTTCGACAAGAGCGGGATCACCGAGAGCGTCTGCAATTGACCTCCGGTGGACGTTAAACCACGAAAGGCTCGTGGCTTTAACGGAGTCTCTCTCATCACCACTTCGAATTTGCTTCCCATTCCCGCCGGAGACAAGCTTCCCTAATCTCGACACCTCCTTTATCGCCGCGTCAACTGCTTGCTGGGCGCTTGCCATCGGCAAATCTCTATCACCGCCTCGTTCTACTCTTTCTTTCTTTCGGTCGTCGGATCTTCTTCACAGCACCGGATGCCCCGCTCGGAAGCACCATTGCAACGAGGTTCTCCCCAACTGTATTGATGGAATATTTTCCTTTTTCACTACCCTTATCAAGTAGGCCTTGGTTACGAAGATTAATCAGCACTTGCTGCGGATGCAGCATCCGTCCTCGTTGAGCAAGCCTGCAAGCTTCCAGAAGATCGTCAGAGTTGATCTCGCTCTTCCTCTGACTCTCCGGCGCTTCAAAGCGATGGTAGTAGGCAACCGCAACAGCAAACTGATTGTCGCTTTTGGGTTTTTTCTGTTCCATGAAGCTTTTAATATTGTTCACGCTCTCAGCTACCTGTGGCTGAAAGCCAGAGCCTGCTGTAGATGCCCCAGAGGTTTCCCTAACATTGGTGGGAAGAGTTGTAGAAAGACCAATTCGCTCTCGCGCCCAGCGTATAATTCGCTCTTGTTCGTCCTTCTGGAATTCTTTAAGCGCATCAGCAACAACACGAACGGCTTCCAAATCATCGGTTGGCTTCGCCATAGTGACCTCGCCTATCTCTGCTTGCGTTATCTATCAGTGCTCTGAAAGCTTGACGAAATCGTAAGTTTAACATTAAGGCACAGAGTGGTTGCCAAGTACATCACTTCACGGGAACTGTACTGTTTCAAAGTTGTCATCCTGACGAAGTCTACGATGGTGTCCTGCCCGCGACCGCTGTTTACGAATCCCTGTATCTGATCTCCCTGGCAACCCAACAAATCACTCACCATCTGGAGCGGCTGAAGTCGGCGAGTATTCTGGCGCCCAAACCGGCAGAACTTCGCAAGATGGCAGCTAACCAGTTGCCGGGCTGAAATCGCGGCTGCGGCAGTTATGAATCTCACATCTCGAGAAATGAAGGACGCCTACCGGCAAGAAAAGGAGCGTCTGCGATTGGAAAAACGAGTAACAAATCCCAGACTGACAAATTGCGCGAAGAAGTGATTCCTGCCCACGGCAGTCTGGACACTCTGCCGGGTCGCCTTTTCTTTCCTGATTTATGCCGTTTTAGCGAATAGCGTGCCGCCCCGTCCGGGGCTCGCTTCGTTGACTACGCCTACCCAGACCTTACGGTCTGGGCTCAGTAGATTTCGCCCGCCACGGCGGGCTGGTCTGCCTTGGCTCCTTCTCTATCTCCATTCCGGAGCGGCTGAAAGTGGCGAACATTCTGGCGCCGGAGGTATCGGCGCCCGCATCCATACCGGCCGCGAAGGGCCTCCTCAGCCCTGAAATCGGGATGTATGGCGGGAACCGCTCTTCCGCGCATGTGGTTGAAAAATTGGCAGATCTTTGTTGCGGATTGGCGTTTTTGTTCGGCATTTGTTGCGAAACAGTGAGTGCAGCTTCCGGCTCCTCTTTGCTCACGTTTAATTCGCTACGCTCACGTCTGCCTGAAGGCCCGCAAT
>DATDGH010000327.1:0-5584 GCA_036522215.1 Candidatus Angelobacter sp.
AAGTCCGACAACTCCCTTTATGTCCTGGTTCAGAATCCCTACCGCGGAGAGTTGCTTAAGTTTGACTCAAAGAGGAAGACGTTTGAGACCTATCTGCAACGCTTATCGGCCTACTATTTGTCTTTTTCCAGAGACGGCCAATGGATGACCTACGTGAACAGTGTGGATCAATGCTTATGGCGGAGCCGCGTGGACGGGACAGAGGCTTTGCAGTTAACTAAGGATTCGATGGAAGTTGAAATATCATCATGGTCGCCAGACGGCAAGCGGATTGCCTTCACGGCAAAACAACCTGGAAAGCCATGGCGCATCTTTCTTATTGGCCGGGATGGAGGTGAATCCATCGAAGCGACAGTGGGAGACGATAACCAGGGAGGCCCAACCTGGTCCCCGGACGGCAAGCAATTGATATACGCCAATGTTGACTGTAATGAAGCTCAGGCGTGCTGGATACGACGTGTGGATTTGGCGACCGGAAAGACAGAGCTGCTCCCCGGTTCATACGGCTTTCGCACGGCCCGCTGGTCACCCGATGGAAAATATATCGCGGCGCTTCAACCGGCCACACAGGAACTTAGGTTATTCAGTGTCAAAACCAGGCTCTGGACTAAGCTGGCAGATTCCATCAATGGCGACAATATCAACTGGTCCAGCGATTCTCAATCGGTTTTCGTTGACAGTCCTCACGGCCCAACTCCAACCATCGAACGCATCCGTGTCACCGATGGGCGCCGCACTGCCGTGGCCAGTCTCGCTTCGCTACAGAATATCTTCGGAACAGTGGGCACATGGGTCGGATTAACTCCTGACGACTCACCCATTCTCTTTCATTCGTTCGGTTCAAGCGAGGTGTACTCGGTGGAATGGACCGACGAAGGAATGTGAATAAAGGGTTTTGCAAAATATGCGATCACATCGTATATTTTGCACGTGTGACTTGGCGTTTTGAAAATTAGCGCTTCTGATTCTCCGCAATGCGCTTCTGCACCAGCTCGCAACAACAGGTTACAGGCCACAGGCAACAGGTTGCAGAGATGCGGAACACGCCTTGTTATCAGTGATTTTGATTTTCGGCGATGCGCTTCTTTGCAAGGTCCAGAAGTTTTTGTTTTTGCTCGGGTTTCAGATTGGGGTCATTCGGGGCGAGCGCCATCTCTTTCTGGGACGCGACAATTGCCAGTTGCGGCTGCGCGGCTGCGGCGTAACCGTCGGCCAGGCTGTCGTAGGCGTTGGCTGAGTTGGGATAATTTTTTGCTGCCAGCTCGAAGATGGAGATCGCAGTTGGTATCTTTTTCTGCTGAAGAAGCGTATATCCCATGCCGTTCAAAGCGGCTTCATCCAGCAGATCGGAATCCGGGTTCTTTTTCCGATCTTCGTTGTAGGCCTGCTCGGCTTTTTCCCAGCCGGAGGTTTCCATCAGCTTCAGGAGCCGCGTCTGGTTCAGCGGAATGCTTACGCCTGGCTTGACCAGGTTCTTCTCCACGGCAAAATCCAGCAGCGTGGGATAGAACTGCACAAACGTATGCTCCACTGCGGCATTTTTGCTATGACAACTGTTGCAGCCCATATTTTCGGCGTCGCCGTTAGTCTCGCCGGGAGCAAAGTTGTAGTAGCTCCACTCCTGCTCGCGCGATGAGTCTTTCACTTCAACATCCAGGCCGTGGAAAGCATCCTGGTAATGCCCGCCTTTGTTGATGGACCCATGAGTGGCCGGGGAATATATCTCCACGATGAACATGCTCTTGTCCGGCCATTTACCCGTGCTTTTGAATCCCTGGTACGCCTCGGGCGAAACAAAGACGTTGGTGAACATGGGATGTGCGCTGACGCCCTGCGAATAGTTCATACCGAAGCCGGACGTCAGAAACGTCCAGTCGCGATAGTTGGCCGGCAGAACCAGTTTTCCATCAGCAGTATAGGTTGGCTGGTTAGCTGACGCTGCACTGGCAGCGGCTTTGTGTTCAACCGACATGACCACGATCATCGCGGCAATCAACAAGATCAAGAACACTGAAAGTTTTTTCATGACAGCTCCTATTCGGATCGCAAAGCAATGAGTGGACTCACTTTGGTTACACGGCGGGCGGGAATATAGCTGGCGACCAGTGCGACGGCCATAAACACCATCGCCACCCCGGCAAACGTAAGCGGGTCAGTTGGCGGAGTGCTGAACAAAAAAGTCTCGATCAACCGGGAGCACAACAGCGCTCCGGCGACTCCAATCAACAGTCCCAATCCAATCACCTTCATGCCCTGCATCACGAACATGTTCAACACGGTGGTTCTCTGTGCTCCCAGCGCCATGCGTATGCCAATCTCGCGCGTGCGCTGGCTCACCAGCAATGCTGTCACGCCACTGAGCCCCGTGGCTGCAATGGCCAACGCCAGACCTGCAAACAAGAGCAGCAGGAGGCTGGTGAGTCTGGTGGCGGCCATCGAGTCTCCCCGCATCTCTCTCAAAGTCTTCACACTGGTGATGGGCTGCTCAGGATCGACAGAAAAAACTGCTTCCCTCAATTGCTGGATGTGGTTAGAAGGATCATCCGCGGTTTTTATCATCAAAGTGCTTAGATTGGTATCGAGAACGAATGGCACATACACCGTCTCTGCTGGATCCTGATCCAAGCTGTACTGTTTGACGTCTCCCACCACGCCGACAATCCTGACCCAGAACTTGCCGTCATCGCCGGAGATGCGTTTGCCGATTGGATCCTCGTTGTGGAAATAGTGGCGGGCCAGCGCGCGATTAATGACCACCACAGGTTTGTCGGCAGTATCCTGCCGCGTGAAAAACCGTCCGTTGATCAGAGGGATGCCGAGCAAGCGAAAGGTATCAGGAGTGGCGGCGGTAGTCACGGCCCTGGGCTTGGAAGCCTTGTCCGGTAGCGGGCGACCTTCAATGATGAAAGCCCCCTCACTCGGCTTGCCGCCGGGCGCCAATGGCGGGGCACTCGAAGCCACCGACAGAATTCCCGGAAAGGACTTTAGTTTCTGCTCAACCCGGTCATAGAAATTGATTATGTCCTTGTCTTCCTTGTACCGGGTGAAATTGAGAGGCACTAGCGCGGTGAGGACATTTTCCGAGTCATAGCCGGCATTGACACGCTGCATCTTGATGAAACTGCGCATCATGAGTCCGGCGCCAATCAGCAGCATAAAGCTCAGCGCCACCTGGCACATCACCAGCACGTTGCGGACAGTGTTGCGATTGGCCTTCATGCTGGAATTGCTGCCTTCCTTCAAGGAGTGCATCAGGTTCAGCCGCTGAAAGAATGCGGGCACTGATCCGAAGGCAAGTCCTGTAAGCACAGAAACGATCAGGGTAAAGAGAAGAACAGGTGTGCTGATGCTGACTTCGCCGGCACGCGTGGTAAAGCGCCCGACAAATTTCACCAGCAGATCCAGGCAGCCTGAGGCCAGCAACAGTCCCAGACCGCCACCGGCCAGGCTCAAAAGCGTGCTTTCTGTAAGGAGTTGCCGCACCAGCCGGCTGCGATTCGCTCCCATGGCAGCGCGCACGGCAAGTTCCTGCTCGCGTCGCATGGTCCGCGCCAGGGCAAGATTCGCCACATTGGCGCAGGCAATCAGCAGAACCAATCCCGCGGTACCCAAAAGCACCCACAGCATGGGGCGCACCTGCCGGGTAAGCTGCGTTTGTAAGCCATCCACACCCGCCGCAAAACCACGCGCAGGTGGGTAACTATCGGGATAGGCCTGCTGGAGTCGCGCTGCAATTGACGAGACATCCGTCATGCCTGCCTGCAAGCTGGTTCCGGGTTTCAGGCGCCCGAAGAGGCGCATCATGTGGTGATCACGTTCCTCGATCACCATGTCTGAAGAACGGAAGGGACAGGCCACCGTGGGCATATAAACGTCACTTTCGCGCGGATATTGCGGAATAGGGGGCAACACTCCTACTACGGTGTGCACCTTGTCATTCATGCGAAAGTGCCGGCCAATGATGCTGCGATCTCCTCCGTAATGCTCCTGCCAATAGTTATAGCTGAGCACCAGAACGGGTTCCGCGCCGGGCTTATCGTCAGAATCATAGAAAAAACGGCCGAGATATGGCTTGAGCCCGAGCATGTCAAAGAAGTGGGCTGATACCACACCGGTGCGGATCTGGCTCGGCTCCTTATCATCCAAAAGGATGAAAGACATCTGGTGATATTCCTCAAGCTGGGCCAGTGCCCTGGTCTGCTCGCGATAGTCGTTGATCTCCTTCACTGAGAACAGGACATTCTCACCTCCTGCCCTGGTGAACTCCTGATGCAGCACCACAAGATCCTGCCCCTGGGCATAGGGAAGTGGCTTGAGCAGAACGCCATAGACAACACTGAACAATGCCGTATTGGCGCCAATGCCCAATCCCAGAGCAATCACTGCGACTGCGGTGAAGCCGGGATTTTTGCGCAGCATACGCAGCCCATAGCGGACGTCCTGCATGAGATGATCCAGCCAGCTCCAGCCCCAGGCTTCGCGCGATTGTTCGCGCACGCGGAGGGTGTTGCCAAAGTCATTGCGATAGTCCTGGCCCATCATCTCGCGGTGAACCTCGATATCATTGGCCAGCTCCCGTTCCAGCCTGCGTCGATTCAAGAGGTAATAAATCCGCCGGAAAAACTCGCCCATATCTCCTCCGTTATGCCTTGGACAGCACGGCGTTGATGCCCTGGGTCACGCGATCGTAGTCATTCATTTCAGACTGCAACTGTTTGCGACCCGCCGCTGTCAGGCGGTAGAAGCGCACCTTGCGGTTGGTCTCTGAAATTCCCCACTCCGCCTGGACCCAGCCCTTCAGCAGCATCCGCTGCAGTGCCGGATAGAGCGAGCCTTCTTCCACCTGAAGCAGGTCGTTGGAGAGTTGGTGTATGCGCTGGGCAATGGCGTAGCCGTGCAGCGAGCCGTGTTGCAGAACGCGCAGGACCAGCATGCCCAAAGTCCCCGGAAGCATTTCATTCTTAGCCATAGGTTACCAAGGCCTAGATTATCTATGCCTAGATAAAGACGGTCAAGGGGGTAATGGGTGAGCAGGAAAAATGGGAATTAGAATCCCACGGAACAGAATCACAAGGATGCGAGTGAAAGTGGAGGTGAAATAACCCTCGACATGCGAGTCGAGTGCCCCCTTCCCTGCTCGCAGGTATTGCGAAAGAGGTTGGGTGCTCGGCAATTCTCGTCAACGCGATACCTGATCGAACCCATTTCTAAGGATCACCCAAACTCCCTGTTTTTTTTCCCCAGTCCAGGATCTGTGGTTGTTTTGAAGGCGTTTAGTTCTCACCTCGATCGCAGGCTGGCGAGCCTCGCTTTACCTTCCGATATTCTGCAGGAGTTGCAGACGAACGAGACCAAGCTCGCCGGCTTGCAGGCGCCCGCGGGACTTGATCCGATTGCGAACGCCTCGATCCAGGAATCCGTGAGGGAATCGTTTGTCTATGGATTCCGAATTGTCCTACTGATTTGCTCAGGCTTGTCTCTGGCAAGTGCTGCGGTCGCATGGCTCATGATTCCTCAAGATCACGATGGCCCGAGGTTGGCGGCGAAAACCTGATTTGGACTGACGCCGCGCAATGCCTCCCGT
>DATDGH010000328.1:0-8699 GCA_036522215.1 Candidatus Angelobacter sp.
GACGATGCCTGATATCTCCCTGGCCGCCTGGCGGATTCTCTTGATGTGCTCTTCGGCGCGCTTATCGTCCAGGCCATTGGCAAAAGCCAGGTTCTTGGAGTGGTCAGTGATGGCCATGTATTTGTATCCGCGGTCGCGCGCGGCAATCGCCATCTCTTCAATGGTGCAGCGGCCGTCTGTTTCCACGGTGTGCATGTGAACGTCGCCCTGAAGATCGGCTTCCGTGACCAGTTGAGGCAACTCATTTTTTTCCGCGGCTTCCAGTTCCCCGCAGTTCTCCCGCAGTTCCGGAGGAATAAAAGCCAATTCCAGCTTCTTGTAAATCTCTTCCTCGCTCCTGGCGGCAACCGTCTTGTTGTCCTCGACGCGCATCAAGCCATATTCGTTCAAGGTATAGCCCATGCGCAGCGCGCGCTGGCGCAACGAGACATTGTGGTTCTTGGAACCGGTAAAGTACTGGAGCGCGGCGCCGAACGATTCCGGCGGGAGCAGGCGCACGTCCACCTGCATGCCGGTACGCAGCTTGAAGCTGACTTTGTTTTCGCCCTTGGCCAGCACCTCGAGAATTCCGGGGAACTCCAGGATGGCATCCTGCACTTTGCGGCGTTGCGCGTCGTTGGCGCAGCACTTGCCTGTGATCAGCAGGTCGAGATCGCCGACTGTTTCTCGTCCCCTGCGCAGCGAGCCGGCAGGCGTAACTTTGTCCACTCCCGGCAATCCCTTCAGAAGTTCAATCATTTTCTGCGCGGTAGCGTCGGCTACATCCAGGTGAAAGCGCCCAGTCACCTGCCGGTAACTTTCAATTGCCTTCAGGATCTTCTGTTCGGATTTCTCACTCAGCCGGGGCAACTCGCGTAATTTGCCTTCCTGCGCCAGCCTGGCCACCCCCTCAACATCACACACCTGAAAGGCGTCCCAGATGAGTGCGATGGTCTTGGGACCGAGGCCCTGGATTTTGAGCAGCTCGAGCATTGAAGGACGATATTTCTGCAGCAGCTCTTCATGAGCGGTGAGCTTGCCTCGGCTAAAGATTTCGCGGATGTTTGCGGCCATGCTCTTGCCGATTCCCGGAATCTCCAGCAGCGCCTTTTGGTCCTGATAGATCTCCGACAATTGTTTCTCCAGGCCTTCAATGGCTTCTGCCGCGCGGCGGTAGGAACGGATGCGAAATGAATCATCATTGCGCACCTCCATGAGGTCGGCTGTCTCGTGGAAGATAGTGGCAATGGTCTTGTTATCGGGAGTCACAGGGAAATTCTAAATCCACGCAAGCGAGAGTCTATAGCCAAAGGAGGGGGATCCCACTGCACGATACGGCAGGTCGCGCGTGATCCACTGAGCGGACATGGGGCACACCACAGCAGACCCCGGAACGGGATGTGAGCTTTGACTGAAGGGCTTCAGGCTGAATCTAATTGCTTCCCGAAAAAAAAGACCCGACCAGGGACACAATCGGGTCCAATATACGCAACTTTTAGGGGAGGAGTTGCAATCAGGCAGATGAGGGTTGCAGCTTGGTGACGTTCTCCGCCTGGGGGCCTTTCTGCCCCTGAACAATTTCGAACTCAACATCATCGCCCTCCTGGAGGCTCTTGTAGCCTTCCGATTGGATGGCACTATAGTGGACGAACACATCAGGGCCGTCATCACGGCCGATAAAGCCGAAGCCCTTTGCGTTGTTAAACCATTTCACTTTACCTTTGATTCGGGACACGTTCCTTGCTCCACGGACCGGAACACCACAGACTGCATGCCCGGGCCTTTCTTTGACATTCTATGGGATTCTGCCACTGCTTGAGGGAGGGACGCAGATACCAGAAGTAATATACTCCCATCTCCTGCGTCTTTAAACCCACTACTTTGGCTTTGCATCTATTCTCCCGCGATTTCCATCTATTGTCAACTTGATAAACAGTAGAAACCCGCACCAGAGTTGCTGAAAACACCTGTCTATCGTAACACGATATTATTACAGGGCATCCGGTTTTCAGCCCCATTCCGGCAGTTTGTTCTGCAGCCAGAAGAGTGAGGCCAGTGTTTTGCCGTCAATGATCTTTCCAGAAAAAGCCATTTTGACGACCTGCTTCACGGGAAAGAAGCGCACCGTGATGCGTTCATCATCCTCCGGCCGCGCCTCCCCTCGGGTCAGATTGCGGGCCAGAAAGACATGCATCAATTCGTCGAGGAAGCCGGGACTGGGATAAAACTTGAGTGCGCGCTGCCATTTTGCGGCGGCAAAACCTGTTTCCTCCAGCAGCTCTCGCTTGGCGGCCGCCAGGTCATCTTCACCAGGATCGATTTTCCCCGCAGGCAGCTCCCACAGACGGGCATCGGCAGCGTAGCGATACTGGCGCTCCAGCAACAAAAGCGGTTCGTGGGTGGCATTCGCCTTATCTTCCCTCAGCGCCATGATCACGATTGAACCGGGATGGCGCACAACTTCTCGGCGGACACGCACACCGCCGGGCTCTTTCACCTCGTCTGCGTCGACGCGGAAGACCCGGCCGCGGAAAACGGTTTTAGAAGAAATCACCCGAGCCAGCGATGCAGACTTTCTTTGTGTCGTCATGAGAGACATATTACACAGGGCGGGAAGGCTCACGGAGCCGGGCTGATGGCGGTGAGCTGGTGACTTGGTATTTTCTGTTATCCTCGCGTCTGTGGCCGGAACAAGAGACAAAATGCCGAGCATCGCCCTGGTTGGATCGGGGAACCTGGCTTATGCGCTGGGTCCGTCGCTGATGGAAGCAGGCTACAGAATTGATGTTGTCGTCTCGCGCTCATTGTCCAAATCCCGAAAGCGCGCGGCCATTCTGGCGGCTCGACTGGGCACCTGCATAGTCGCTCTGGAAGATTTTGAGCCGGCTTCGGAGATTGTCTGGATCTGCCACACCGACGACGCTCTGACGGAAACTGCGCGGGCTCTGGCAAAACGCGGAAAATGGAAGGGCAGGGTTGTTCTGCATTCCAGCGGGGCGCTGACCAGCGATGTTCTGGCGCCACTTCGCCGTGCCGGAGCTCACACCGCCTCCCTACATCCCATGATGACATTCGTCCCGGGCACAAAACTCTCCATGGAAAAAATACCTTTTGCTGTGGAAGGTGATCGGAGAGCGATAACAATTTCGAAAAAGATTGTGAAGGACCTGGACGGACACATCTTCCAGATCAGGAAAAAGGCCAAGGTGCTGTACCACGCGTTGGGCTCGTTCTCATCTCCTATGGTGGTGGCAACCCTGGTCACCGGAGAGCGGGTGGGGAAAGCGGCAGGACTGTCTCGAAAGCAGGTGGTTAGACTCACTACCCGCATCCTGTTGCAAACCACTGACAACTACATCAGACGGGGACCAGCTTCAGCTTTCAGCGGTCCCATCAAGCGTGGGGATCTGGATACAGTGCGTCAGCACCTGCGCGAACTCAAAAGAGTGCCGGGAGCAGGAGACGTTTACCGCGCGCTGGTACGATCAGCGCTGATGGATTTGCCGACCATGAATACAAAAAAGCTCAGCAAGTTGGTGGGCAAATCAAAATCTTACCACCCATGAGCTGATCTTCACCGAATCGCAAAAAAGTCAGGCGCGTTCTACGGCCATGGCAACGGAGTTGCCGCCACCCAGGCAGAGGGCAGCAATACCTCGCCGGGCGTTACGGCGGATGAGTTCGTAAATCAGTGTGACCAATATGCGCGTGCCGCTGGCGCCGATGGGATGACCCAGGGCCACCGCACCACCATTCACGTTGACGCGCTCGGGATCAATTCCCAGTTCTTTGATCACCGCCACGGATTGAACAGCAAATGCTTCATTGATTTCATACAAGTCCACGTCATCGGGTTTCCACCCTGTCTTGGCCCAGATTTTGCGAATACCCTCCACAGGCGCCATCATCACCCATTGCGGATCAATGCCGCTGGTGGCCTGCGCGACGATGCGTACCATGGGTTCAACACCCAGCTCTTTGGCCTGCTCGCGGGTCATCACCACCGTGGCCGCTGCACCATCGTTCATGGTGGAGGCATTACCGGCGGTCACAGAGCCATCTTTCTTAAATACAGGTTTCAGATTGCGCAGAAGATCTGCAGAGGTGTCTTCGCGCGGCCCCTCATCCTTCTCGAACAAGAGCGGCGCTTCGCCTTTCTTTTTTGCGGCCAGTTCCACAGGAACAATCTGGCTCTTGAAGCGACACTCTTTCCAAGCCTGGACAGCTTTGCGATGGGAATTGGCGGCGTATTCATCCTGCTGCTCGCGGGTGACTTTGTATTTGTCGGCGACATTTTCGCCGGTCATGCCCATGTGATAGTTGTTGTAAATGTCCCACAAGCCGTCATTCACCACGGAATCGATGATCTGCGAATTACCCAGCCGGTATCCTTTGCGCGCCTGCGGGAGCAAGTAAGGAGCGTTGGTCATGGATTCCATGCCACCGGCGACGACGATTTCCGCATTGCCCGTCTGGATGGCCTGCGCGGCCAGCGCCACCGCTTTCAATCCTGAGCCACAAACTTTGTTGATGGTCATTGCGCCCACGGTGGGTGGCAGTCCGCCATTCAGTGCAGCCTGGCGCGCGGGATTCTGGCCGAGACCGGCGGCGACAACCAGACCCATGATGCATTCATCCACCTTCTCCGGAGCTACCTTGGCCCGCTTGACTGCTTCACGGACGGCGATGGAGCCAAGCTGCGGAGCGGACAACGGTTCCAGTGCTCCCTGAAATTTTCCAATCGCGGTGCGCACACCACTCACAATCACGACGTCTGCCATAAGCACTCCTTATGCAATTCCAAACCTTTCATTATAAGATGACATCTGGCGCTCATGGATTCTCAACCTCCTTCTACCCTGGAAACCCAGCAGGGACCCCGGAACCAAACCGTTTCGCCTGCGCCAATTCCTTCTAAACGCAAGCTGATCGCCCCTTTGTGGCACACGGCGCTGATGATCGCGTTGATCGCGGTCACCTCGTATGGCGGGTCGGTGAAATTGCCAGGCGAAGGGACACGTTACGGCCGGTTTTTGCTTTACAGCGAAACTGCCGTCATGGAGTTTATTTTCGTTCTGATCATCTGGTTCGGCATCAAGCGCCAGGGCGTCACGATGCGGGAGCTGATCGGAGGGCGCTGGAGCACACCGGAAGACTTCCTGATTGACCTTGGCATCGGTATTGGTTTCTGGCTGGCTTCGGCCATCGTGATTGCTCCATTGAAGATCGCACTTGGCTTGATTGATATTCACAACCCGGCTGCAAGCCTCCGGCAAATGAAAGAAGCGGTAGCGCCGTTGATTCCCACAAACGGGCTTGAGCTTGGATTGTTTCTCTTACTGACAATACTTGCCGGATTGTTTGAGGAAATTATTTTTCGTGGCTACCTGATGAAGCAGTTCGGGGCTCTCTCCGGAAATATCTACATCGGAGTCGTTGCTTCGGCCATAGTATTTGGCGGCGCGCATGGTTACCAAGGTGCGCGACAGATGGTACTCATTGCAGCATTCGGCATTCTCATCGGATTGCTCGCGGTGTGGCGCAAGAGTTTGCGTCCGGGAATGATCGCGCACGCATGGACAGACGCGATCTCCGGCGTCTTTCTCTTTTTCTCTTGACCTCCAGAGCCATCTTCTGTTCCATTTCGCGCAAAGCAGAGTCTCCGGCGAGTGCTGCCATCCCAGATGACATCAATTTTTTTCTTGACTTCAATTTTCAATAACTCTATACAATCATAAGCCGCGATTTTTCTTAGATCGCGCATCCATGAAAAATGGAAAGGGAGAATAGAAACCATGGCAGCAAAAAAGAAAGCAGCTAAGAAAAAGAAGAAGAAGTAACATTCTTCAAACGGAAAAATCGAGAGGGGAACGGGCAACGTTCCCCTCTCGGTTTTTTGGGACGAGCCTTTTGGCAATCGGCACTCAAGCATCCAGCTCCCAGGCATTTCAGGCTGAAGGGAAACCTCTCCCTGGGCATGGTTGCGCGCGCCTCACAGGCTTGTTGCGGTAGTGATTCCTCGCTCTGCTCGGGATAAACTCAAAAACCAAAAAAGAGCAGACGATCACCGCATCCCGCCGGCGCCCAGGGACTTTCTTTGGTCCACGAACAGTTCAGCTTGCTCCACTCCATCGCCGGTGAGGCTTTCGACCCGCAATTCCACTTTGGTCAGCAGGCGAGTGCCCTCTTCGATTTTGCTGGATGCGTTGCGAATGTGCTGGCCGATGGTCTCGTAGGCTTTGCCGAATTTTTCCAGTTCAATTTGCAGGGATTCGATTTCGCGGACAATCGTGTCAGCCCTTTGTCCCACCTGGAGGCCCTTGATTCCCACCATGATGGTCTGCAGGTAGGCGTAAAAGGAGTTGGGTGAGACCGGCACCACGCGTTTCTCCAGGCAGTAGCGGTAAAGCTGGAAGCCATCGTCATCGCGGATAATGGTTTCGTAATAAACATTTTCCGCCGGCACATACATGAGCGCGAAAGGCAGAGTGCCTTCGGCCGGACGAATATAGCGCGCGGCAATCTCGTCCACCCGCCGCCGCACATCGCGGAGAAAATCCCGTCGCCTGGCCGGTTTTTCGTCCTCTGGGCCCTCGGCAATACGGCGAAAATTTTCCAGAGGAAACTTGGAATCTACAGCCACATTGCCCGGAGGCAGGAGAAGGAGAGCATCAACTATTTCCCCGGAAGAAAAGCGATGCTGGAGAATGAACTGCTGGCGGGCAAAAACAAGCCCCAGCAGGGCTTCCAGTTGCTCCTCGCCAAAATTACCTCGCATCTTGGGAGACCGCAGGACGTGTTCGATGGCGGCGACCGACTGGGAAAGCTCTGAAAGCTGCCGCGCCTGCTGGGTCATCTCTCCAACCTGGTTTTGCAATCCGGCAAAGGTATGCTGAACGGCAGCGATGCGCTCGCCCACTGCGTTACTGCTGGCGTTCATCACGCGGGCGCTCTGATTCAATTGCTCCGTCACCTGCTGGTTGATGGAATCAAGCCGGGCGCCAAGTTGCGATGTGACTTCCGCCAGTGATTGCTGGACGTGCGAAGTCACCAGTTGCATCTGCGAGGAGAACGCCCCGGAAATATTCTGAACAGATCGTTCGCTGCTGGCGCGTAGCGACTGGACATCAGCCCGGAGCTGCGCTACTGCCGGATCCTCGCTTTGATTTTTTCTCCGCCACCAGAGCAGGATGGCCAGCACAGCCGCCAGTCCGATCGCGATCCCCAGAGCAACGTTCATGCGTTTACTCCGGCGGTGAGGGCCTTGAGAGGAATCAGGACCCGTTGTTCCGTTGCCGGACAGAGCCGGGCAAAGCTACACCAGCGGCAGTGCATTCCCGGCCTGGGATCAAACTGGTGAGCGGCAATCCCTTCGGCGGTATCTTCAATTTTTCGCCGCGCCCGATCCAGCTGCGCGGGTGTGCGCCCCGTGATCACCTCTTCATTACCACGAACATTCAACAGCACCAGTTCACGAGGCAAATATTGAAGCTCCCTTGCGCCCATGGCATAGATGGAAAGCTGGAGGCTGTCGTCTGCGTCTTTCTGGTCCCACGGAACCCCGGTCTTGTAGTCAATCACGCGCACACAGCTCCCATCCATACGGTCGATTCGGTCGATGCGTCCAATGACTTTGAGCTTGCCCAGCTTAAATTCGAACCGGGCTTCGGCGGCAATTACATCCATAGAGCAGCGCGGACGTGACTCCACCAGCATCTGCAGGTATTTAGCGCCCTGCTCTTCATAAAGCTGCCGCTGCATTGCGTCTTCGATCGCTCCTTTGGCGAATTCCCTCTTGAAAGCCGCGATTACGTCGGCGGCGCTCTGCTCCGGCGCGTGCGGCGAAGGATCGTAGTAGTTCTTCAGAACTGTGTGCACGGCATTGCCAAACTGCATAGCTGCGGAAGCATCTCCGGGAATCTGCCAGTCGCGCTGAAGTTTGAACTTCAGCGGACAGGTGGCATAACTCTCCACCGCGTTCGCGCTCAAGGCGAGCTCTGCCATGGGAAAGGCCGGCGGCAGAAGCATCCATGAGCCTATAGCAGAGACCTGCGAGAAGGGATCGAGTGCGTCAGGTGAAGATTGTGTGTTGCGCTTGCGCAAATTCGAGCCCAGCGCCCGGTTCTGCAATAGTGGCCGCAGAAATCCGGGCGGACTCGGGTCCTGACCACGACCAGGACGTGAACACAGATTCAACCAGTCGCGCGCGCGAGTGATAGCCACGTAGAAGAGTCGCCGTTCTTCCTGCTCGTTGATTTCTTTGCTGTCGCCTATGGCAAGGGACCGGCGCAGCTGCGGCGGGAACTCAAACAGAGATTCTCGATATTGCGACGGGAACGAAGGCGAAATCACGCGCAGGAGCCAGACATGAGTAAACTCCAGTCCCTTGGCGCCATGGATGGTCATGAGCTGAACCGCGTCAGGATTATCCGTGGCTGCCTTTTGCAACTGCTCTTCCGTGAGCAGAGGAACAATGCCGGCGGCCTCTTCAAACAGCTCTATGTACTCCAGGAAGACAGCCAGCGATTTTTCTCGAATGTAAGGCTTCTGCTCCCACTCGCCGACGAAGCGCAGCAGGGCCTTGAGCGCCAAGTCTTCTTGCGGCAGGTCGAAGGTGTGAACCAGATGTTCAAAAATCTTCGCTATCCCGATCGGCTGTTGCGCCAGGAAGCTGCGGACCGATTCGACTGACGCCAGGACCTGGCTTCCTCCCTCCAGAG
>DATDGH010000329.1:0-4116 GCA_036522215.1 Candidatus Angelobacter sp.
AAACTGGTAACTCCCGCTCAAGTCTGGCGCGTCGATCTTTGAGCTGGATTCGCCTCGAGAATTAAGGAAACCCTGTGCGATGGTTTCCGCCGTTGTCTCGTTCATCGGAGAGACAGACATGTTCACGTTCATCGCAATCACAACATCATCATCGGGGAACATTACCCAGGCTGTCGTGCCGCCTACCGAACCGCCTCCATGGCTCACTATCCTCCGTCCATCGAAATCTTGCCCGATGAAAAAACCGATGCCATATCCTGTTTCCTTTCCATCGCTGGTCTTTTGCGACGTCCACCAGATCTTTTTCGTGTCGTCCTTCAGAAACCCCTTGACGAGCGCTGAACCGAATCGCACAAGATCGCTAGGTGTCGATATCCAGCCACCGGCAGCCCATTTGTTACTGCAATCCACATAAGGGGCGTTAACCAACTTTCCGTCCTCTCTGCGCATGTAGAAACGACTCCGGTAGGGAACAACTGCTTCGTTATAGTCGGGCATGGTATCTCGAAGCTTCAACGGTTCCATCACATGGCCATCGATATAACTGAGGTAATCCTGCCCAGAAGCAGCTTCCATCGCTGCACTGAGCAAGACAAAGCCGTAGGTTGAATACAAGTATTTCGTGCCGGGTTCATACTCAAGCGGGCTATCCCGGAAGACATTTACGGATTCCTTTACAGAGCTGTAACGGTAAGCGCTAAGAAACTCGTTTTTGTATAGGTCATAGTTGGCGTAATTATAGGTGCGGATTCCTCCGATATGTCCTCCGAGCTGCCGCAGAGTTATGGGCCACCGCTTCTGCGGAAAATAGGGCACGTACTGCTGAGGTGCTGCATCAAGGTCGATCTTGCCCTGTTCGTACAGCAATGCCAGACCTGTCGAGGTGATGGATTTCGAGACGCTGCCGATCCTGAACTTCGTGAGCGGTGTGATTGGCGCACGGTTTTCTAGATCCGCATATCCGAAGCCCTCGGCCCACACGATGTCGCCGTCCACAGCCACGGCAACAGACAGACCTGGAACTTTTGACGACAGCATGAGCGCCTGCAAAAGCTTGCGGGCATCCTCGATCGCCTGCGCGTACTTCGGCGCCGGCAGTTGCTCCACGTAAGGCAGGGACGTCTGCGCATAAGCGCCCTGGACGCTGCACAACATTCCGGCGAGGAGAAGCCTTACGGCTAACAGACGGGCCACCCGCCAACGTACAGAAATACCTGGTGTCATGGGATTACTCCTGTCAGAGGGATCGTTTCCAATCGAGGCGCTGATGTCGCGCAAGACCATACGGCGGGTGGCGTCGCAGAGTCAAGTAGAGAAGTGAAGCTGCGCGTCGTCATTCCGCATTGTGGAATGCCGTTCCATAAATTTTCTTGACATGAGGAAACCCCCATGTTACCAACGGCCCGCATTGATAACGGGTGGCTGTTTGCAGGGGGAGAAATCAAACGAGCGATGACTGATGAACTATCTCGGCGAAACTCACCGATGTAGGCGTCGACTTATCTTGGCCCGATTCCGCAATCGTTCTGATTTTCAGAGCGTTTCTCCTTGTAACACGCGCAAGCTCCCGGAAATCGGTCTAAGGAGACCCACATGGATTGGAAAACGATGAGATGTTGTTTTGCGATCTTCTTAATGATTTTCTTGTTTTCCGTTCGGGCTCGGGGCCAAATGGCAGGTGCGACGCTGTCAGGCACAATAACCGACACTAGCGGCGGGGCTATCGCCACCGCACAGATTTCCGTCAGAAACGTGGCAACCGGTATCGTGACTACAACCACGACCAATGCGGATGGTTTCTATAGTATTCCGAACCTCCTGCCCGGAGAGTATCAGGTCACGGTCGCGGCCACGGGTTTTAGCACAAAGGTGGCACCCCTGACCCTTACGGTTGGCGCCAAGCAGGTACTCAATCTTCCCCTAACTGTCGGAGAGGCCAAACAAGTCGTCGAGGTCTCAGAAGCAGCTCCAGCCATTCAGCTGGCGACCTCCACCATCAGTGACATCGTGGAGGGAGAAGAAGTTCGAGAATTACCGTTAAACGGCCGCGACTGGGGCGCTCTCGCCACGTTGCAACCCGGCGTGGTCCAGGTACGGACTCAGGAGCAAGTTACGGCAGTCGGCGGAGCAGCGCGCGGCTTGGGTATGCAACTTAGCATCGGCGGTGGCCGACCCACGCAGAACACCTATCGGCTCAACGGGGTGATCATAAATGACTACTCGAACGCCGGCCCTGGAAGCGTGCTTGGTCAGAACCTCGGCGTAGATGCTATTCAGGAATTTTCTGTACTAACGAGCGACTACTCTGCGGAATATGGATTTACCTCCGGAGGAGTCATCAACGCCATTACCCGCTCTGGCACCAATCAGTTTCATGGAAGCGCGTATGAGTTTCTACGGAACAGCGCGCTGGATGCTGCTGATTTTTTTGAAAACTCCCAGGGTCTTAAGAAGGCGGCCTTTCGTCGCAACCAGTTTGGTGCGTCGGCGGGAGGACCGATTTGGAAAGACAAGGTCTTTATTTTTGGCGATTATGAAGGGCTGCGTCAGAGTAAGGGCATAAGCCACAACGCCCATGTTCCCTCACCTACCGCACGGCAGGGGATTCTCAATTGCACGGCGCAAAACGTTGCGAGTGGCAATTTCGGATGTACGTCAATTCAAAACACCTACACAGTGCCTGTCAATGCTGACATCGCAAAATTCTTTACGTTCTTTCCACCGGTCAATGCTGGCCTCATTTCTCCGGACCCGTCGATATCCTGCGCCGCGACTCCTGCGCTCTGTAGTATCGGGAACTATGCTTTTTCGGGTGCCCAAGTGGTGCCCGAGAACTACTACACAGCTAGGAGCGACGTCAAGATTTCGGACAAAGACAGCTTGAATGGAAGCTACTTTTACGACCACTCCACATTCACTCAGCCGGACTCGTTGAACCAGGCTTTGGATCAGTTTGTCGTCGGTCGGCAGGGCATATCTCTGGAGGAAACTCACATCTTTAGCCCCGCTTTAAGCAACACAGTTCGCGCGGGATATAGCCGGAGCATAGCCGACGGTCAATTGACTCCAAAGGCGATCAATCCCGCCGCTGGCGATCCGTCATTTGGAATGGCTTCTGGGTTTTATGCACCTCGAATTACGGTACCTGGACTTACCCCTTTTCAAGGAGGTCTGGGTGGGCAATCGGTCCAGCTTTACACACAGCAGAGTTTTCAGGGCTATGACGATGCTGTGCTTAGCATAGGAACCCACAACCTGAAGTTTGGCGGGGCGCTCATGCGCTACCATGATGACCTCTTCGCACCGTTTACGTTGGACGGCAACGCCCTGTATAGTACGTATGCCAATTTCCTGCAAAATATTGCGTTTCGAGTGGGTGGGCCGACTCCCGTTGACAAGCTACCTAAACACTACAATCGTGATTGGATTATTGGCTTGTATGTTCAGGATGATTGGAAGGCTCGTCCCAATCTAACCTTGAACTTGGGGTTGCGCTATGAAATGGCAACGATTCCCACGGAGATTCACAACCACATCGCGAACCTGCCGACGGTCGAGACCAACCCAAACACCGGGCCGTTTAACAATGTTTTTTTCACCCATAATCCGACCCTCAAGAATTTCGAGCCTCGAATCGGATTTGCCTGGGATCCGTTCCGAGATGGCAAGACTGCGGTTCGTGGAGGCTTTGGATTATTTGACGCTCTGCCGCTGCCATATGAATTGATCATCAACAACGCCCAAACTGCTCCGTTCATCGAAGTCGGAACAATCGTCAATCCGCCCCAGGGATCTTTCCCCCATGGAATTGTTGCGTTGCTGACCAATCCACCCGCATCGGCACTGTCATGGAATTATGTAGATGCCAACATTAAGCGAAACTACGTATATCAATACAATCTGAACGTTCAAAGGCAAATCACGCGGAGCACTACGCTCACAGTCGCCTATGCTGGTTCTCGGGGATTCCACAATCCGTTTCAACTTGATGATATCAATACGGTGTTCCCATCCCGGATTGACGGTCGGTGGGTCTTCCCCAACCCGATTTGTTCAGGGCCTACGCCGGCGGCAACTTGTCTGACGCAGGGCGGTTCTACGATCGTGCCCGGGCAT
>DATDGH010000330.1:0-11631 GCA_036522215.1 Candidatus Angelobacter sp.
CAGAGAATCAAGTCACCACTAATTGTGTCGCACATTGCAGCACCTCGCCTGGACTTGTTTAGTCGAACCGCAGGCTCTTGTACGTGCTTCTAAGGACGACCAGCCGAAGCAGGAGACTGCGCTTGAATTGCAGAGACTCCGAAGGTGTACAAAGGAAGCAGCACGGAGCCGTAAAATGGCTTGTACCATGAAAATGAGACAAATGGGCCGCCAAGCGAGAATACCCAAACTGCGAATGCCAGCGTCGATATTGCAAGCTGCATCTTCTTGCTAACTTTCTGGACACGGGCTAGATAAACCCAAGTGCCAGCGAGCAAGAAGAAAAACACACCCCACAATAGCTTCTCGCGTGGCACATCTGAAGGTGCGTTGCGAATCAATCCGTCAACAAATGCGTAGACCACCACGACCTCAGCTGGAATGTACTTCAACAAGCGATCAGTAAACTGATCCGTTTTGCCGTTCGGGACTGGCCCCTGATTAGCGGCATCACTCTCTTCTTCAATTCCGGCAACACCTCCACCCAGAGCGCTCTGCGTCCGAGCCGGTGACTTCTTCAGAGCCAAATCTAAATCCTGTTGGGTCACTACTTGGCGTCCCACGGTAATCCTCCTTGCTCGTCTCCGGACAGGCTCCCGACGCAGTTGATTCGAACGACCAGCAAGCGGAAGCCCCATAAGGATAGTGCAGATTCGGAGTGGATCGTTTCACTCAAATCTCGAATAATATTGTCGGCAACACAGAAACTATCCACAAACAGGCTATGGGAGAGTTCGCTTGGCCGGGTATTGAGAACGGACGGCGGTCGAGGTCTCTAACCCGAATGCTGTCATTTTCCCTTGGAGAATGTTAGATCCCTCAACAGCCCGCCATCGATTCGCCACTAGCCAATGAGCAACCATTGACTCATTGACTCATTTCAAGAATCCGAATCTTCTTCTAGTTACCAGGAAAACTAATCACTAAATACTGTCCTTTCAACAACATAAAGGTGCATAAAAATTTTACAACATATATCAATACACACTATGATGGTTTTGTCTCCCCTGAGTGGCGAGCGTTACTAAAACCGATGGAAGCCATGGACTTCAGTCCAGGAGCAGGTTTCTTTAGGACCGCGAAAATAGCGCCCTCCACGACCCCAGGCTTTAGCCCCGGCCCCCGAAAACTGTTGTTTTCGTTACTCTAGCCATTTCTCAGATAGCTGGTAGCTGCTAAGTGTTTCTCTTTCATAAACATAAAAGCACATAAAAATAATCTTGACAACATATATCAATATATAATACACTGGTCTTGTCTCGCCCAGAGTGGCGGATGTAGTTAAATCAGATCTTTGGAAAATTGAATATGCACCCTTTTGACGACAACTATTTGTCGAAGATGTCGCCGGACTTCGAAAACAAGCCCAGGCCGGAACCCACCCCGCCTCCGCCATCAAACGCCCTGGTCAGAAGCGCACCAGCCGAAAAAGCGGAAGCTCCCGCACCCAGACTCTTCGACGCCATCGCCGCCTGGATCAGCCAACATCTGGTCTGCGACCCCCCCAAAGGGCACAAGGCAAAAAGGCCTTTGAAAGGACTTTTCCGACGCCAACTACCTTATGAATCAAGAAGATCCGCAGCCTTACAGCCTTTGGCCTCATTTTCAGAAATGTTTATCAACTAGTAAATATTGCATGGAAGTAGGAAGGGGCTCTTCGCCCTTAATTGGCGTTCAATTTGCGTTCATTTCGCGGCTGAAATCTGTTCATCTAGTTCTGACAGTGTTGGTATGAGACACTCGGGGATGTTTGCCGAGGGGAGGGGCCGGTGCGCCGATTTTTAATTCTGTTCGCCGTGATGGTAACGGCCAGTGTTCCTGCGATGCCGCAAAATGGACCTTCGGACTCGCAGACGCTGCGCGACATACTCGCCGAAATTCGACAGATGCGGCACGACTTGCAGACGACCACGGTGGCCGCGCAACGAATCCAGATTGTGTTGTACCGATTGCAACTTCAGGATGCGGCTGTGGCCAGGGCCAGCAAAACCGCCGAGGAGGCTCACGCCAAGCTCAACGAAATTTCAGGCGAGCGCAAGCAACTCGCTGCTTTGATAGAGCGGGAACAGAGTCTCTTTGAGAGCGGAACTTTGATTGATAACAACCGCAAAGCGAACATAGGAGCGTTGAAAGCAGAACTGGAACAACTGACCAAGGATGAACCTCAATGGCAGTCCAAAGCGGCTGAGGCCGATGCGCACCTGGCGCGGGAGCAGAGTAAGCTGGAAAATCTGCATCACCTGCTCGACGAACTGGATGAAGCGCTGCAAAGCGCGGGCGGCGACGATAGCAAATCCACGCATTAGATAGAAGCGTAAGAGCACTTCTCATTTATACTGTGGAGAACTGCGCAATCCAGCTTCTTGAGGAGTCTGCCGATGTTCACCCTCGTCCAGGACCTGCGCTATGCCACCCGCCAGTTGCTCAAAGCGCCCGGTTTCGCTGCCCTTGCAGTTTGCACTCTGGCCCTCGGTATTGGCGCCAACACCGCCATGTTCACGGTGGTCGAGAGCGTGCTCCTGCGCCCTTTGCCTTACCAGCATCCGGATCGGCTCGTCACTCTCGGTCACAGCGGACAAGGTTCTACCTCAACTTCGTGGCTGAACTATCGCGACCTTCATGATCAATTGCAGTCCCTCTCTACAGTGGCCGGATACTCCGAAGATGTTGGCGTGGTGCAAGGTAAGGATGGCTCAGTCGGGGCGGTGACTCCCGGAGTCACGGTAAACCTATTTGACATGCTGGGAGCCAAGCTACTGCTGGGGCGCGGGTTTTCCCCTGAAGAAGGGCAGACGGGCGGACCGCAGTCGGTTGTGATTTCAGAAGGACTGTGGCGTGAAGTGTTCAGCGGCGATGAAAACATTATTGGCCGCACCATACGTGTCAATGCTCATCCCCGCACAGTGGTCGGAGTGATGCCGGCTAGCTTCCGTTTTCCCGAGTCCCTGGGTTCGGACATGAGGAAGGGCCTTTGGCTACCGCTTCAACCGACCCCGGAGATGCTCAAAGAGCGCGGTTACCACTTCTTCTACGTTGTCGGACAGCTCAAGCCAGGGGTCACTCGTGCGCAAGCACAAAGTGAACTGAACGCTATCGCTCAACATATCAGCCAGGCGGACCCGAACGGCGCTCGCAAGCTCGAATTTCCTCTCGCTTCTTATCAGGAAATGCTCACCGGCCCAGTGAGGCCGGTTTTTATAGGCCTGGTGATTGCCTTGGGCCTGGTTCTGTTGATTGCCTGCGCCAATGTGACTAACTTGCTGGTGGCCCGCTGCCTGGGCAGAAGCCAGGAATTTGCCGTGCGCGCCGCTTTGGGCGCCGGACGCATGCGCCTGATGTGGCAACTCATAGTCGAGGGCGCGTTGCTCAGCTTCCTCGGATCCCTGGCAGGCTTCGGCCTGGCTCAACTGATGGTGAGCTCCGTACACAAGCTGCCGGCCGACACCATTCCTCGAGGCGAGCAGATTGCCATCCACTGGGATGTGGTTCTGCTGCTGGCCGGCATTGCCACCCTCACCACCTTGCTTTCTTCCATCCTGCCCGCGCTCTTTGTGGCCCGCACGGACCCTCAACCGGCGCTGCAGGCGGCATCGCGGGGCGTGGGCGGCCGCACCGTGCGCGGCCGTGTGAGTGGCTGGCTGGTGGGAATCGAAGTTGCACTTTCCGCTTTGCTCCTGATTGCCACCGGCCTGCTGTTTCGTACATTGTGGAACCTTGAGCATGCCCGCCTGGGATTCAATGTTGAAAACGTGACCTACTTCACCTCCATGCCCGCTGACGCTACTGGTTTTGGCAACCTGGGAGTGGGCGAGAGTCCTGAATCGGCAGCCCCGTCGGTAGTCACTACTGTGTATCAACCGCTGCTGGAGCGCATACGCCACAGTCCCGGTGTGCAGGATGCAGCCGTGGTCACCTCTCCTCCTCTTTCCGACGTTGATTTGGGATCTAGTTTTAAAGTGCTGGGCCGACCTAAGAGTCCGGGCAACACTCCTCAGGCCAGACTCACCGCCGTGAGCGGAGACTACGCTCTGGTGTTGGGCACTCCCGTGGTCCGCGGACGCATGGTCACTGAAGACGACACGCTCAGCGCGCCTTTTGTAGTTGCAGTTAATGAAACCCTTGCCCATAAATATTTTCCTGGAGAAGATCCCATCGGCAAGCAGATTGACCTGGGCGGCAAAGATACTGGAATGATCAAACCCTACACCATCGTCGGAGTGCTGGCAGACCAGGTGGACCACGGCGCATCCAAACCCGTTGCTGCGTTCGTCATGTTGCCTTATGAGCAGATTCCCACGAGTTCATTGTTTTATCCCGCGCTGCTTAAAACGGTTGTTTATTTCGTGGTGAAAACGCGCACCAACATCGACGTCCCGGCGACGATGCATTCAGTGTTTTCTCAAGTGGCCCCTGGCTACGCGCTGGACAACTTTCAGACCTTGCGTGAAGTCCGCGACCAGAACAACTTCAACAACCGCCTGGGTCTCGACGTGATTGGCGCTTTTGCCGCGATGGCCGTGCTCATGGTGATTGCCGGGCTGTACGGTGTGCTGGCCCAGATTGTGAGCTACCGACGCCGTGAAATCGGCGTTCGCCTGGCGCTGGGCGCAACCCGCCACAACATTTTGAACATGGTTCTGCGCCAGGGAACGGTGCTCGTGGCCTGCGGGATTGGCGCAGGCGTTTTGATAGCGCTAGTATTCGGCAGGCTGGTGAATGGTTTCCTTTTTGGCGTGAAATCGCTGGATGTCTGGACTTATGTCGCAGTGATGTTGGTGCTGATATTGGTGGGCGGCATAGCTGCTTTCATTCCTGCTCGTCGCGCCGCCTCCGTGGAACCCATTCAGGCGTTGCGGGAGGAGTGATGCGATTGCTGGGCACGACCGAGGTCGGTCCTTACTTTTCCGCCGGCTTCTCAAACACCTTGGGATCGATTGTGGGATTGATTTCATAACTACTGATGGCCACGGCGGCAAAGGGCTGGCCATTGAGTGTGGCCTCTTCATGATATGGAAGGGTAATCCCATCCACGGTCTTCCATTCGGAAGAGTCCACGACGCGCGTGGCCGGCCCTGTGGGTCCTGCGGTTTGTGATTCTCCGCGCACGACGTGTCCGTTCTGCGGATCTATAAACCAGCGCCACTGCTGGCTGCCATCGTGAATTTCCAGCACCGCCGCCTGGATGTCACCCACTTTTTCCGTTCCCTGGGCGACAAAAGCATATTGAGGATCGCTCATGTGCTGCGCCACATACCACAGGTTGCGGTGAAGGCCTTTGAGCTGATCATCACGCTGCGATGAAGGTATTGGCCTGTTTCCCATAGCTCCCGCCATAAAACTGTCCTGGGGTGAAAGGACCACGGACATATCACCCATGGGAGTGGTCAGGTGTTGATACATTTTGTCCGGAAGCACCTCAGTCTCCTCCACCTGCAGCGAAATGCCCTGGGCCTTAAGGCTCATGGTGGATTTGGTGCGGACGGCCTTGATCGAACTCAGCTTGTCCTGCCCGCCGGCAGCCTGAATCACCTTGGCGATAAGCGCCTTCCCTTCCGCATTCGAGGAGGCCGGCGCTAGGTTGGATGGGGTGACGCCCGGCTGGGGGATGGCAATATCGATGGTAGTAACCGGACCGCGAGCGCTCAAAGGCTTGTCAAAATCCGCGGCCTTGCCCACCACCAGCACGGCGAACTTGTCTTTGATCAGATATTTCTGCGCCACCCGGTTCACGTCTGCTGCCGTTACCTTTTCTACTCCCTTCTGATAACGGTCGAGAAAGTCTGCCGGATATCCATAGATCTCATAGGTCATGCGCTCCTGCATGACTTTTTCCCTGGAATCAAATTCAAAGACGAAGGAATTAAGGATGGCGTCCTTGCCGCGCTGCATCTCGGCTTCAGTGACCGGAACCTCGCGCATGTTCTCAATTTCCTTATAAAGACCATCAATAGCCTGCGCCGTGGTACCGCTCTTGGTACCCATAGTCAGGCGCGCCAGTCCGGGATGATCGAAGGCAGCGCCGATTCCACCGCCAACCGAATATGCCAATCCCGCTTGAGTGCGCAGGGTCTTGACGAGCCGGGATGAAAAACCGCCGCCAAAGACCTCGTTCATCACCTGCACGGCATAGTAGTCGGGATCATCCCGCCGCACGCCGGAGGCCACCATCCTGATCTCGCTCTGGTTCACATCACTCTTCTCGACAAAATAAATTCCCGGCTTGGGCGCAGTAACTGAAACCTGCGGAGGCTCGGCGGCCGGTCCCCTGGGCCAATCTCCGAATTCCTTGCGCAACTTGCTTTCCATGGCCGCCGAGTCAAAATCTCCGACGATTCCCAGAATGATCTGGTTGGGATGTACAAACTTCGAGTGCCAACCGATCAGGTCCTGGCGGGTCACAGCCGCTATGCTCGCATACTCCGGCACCCGGGCATAGGGACTCTGCGGTCCATATCCAATTTTGGTAGATTCCCTGGCGGCGATCTGCCCCAGATCGTCATTGCGGCGCGCGATGCCTGTCTTGATGTTGTTCTTAGCCAGCTCTATTTTTTCGTCGCGAAATTCAGGGTGACGAAGCAGGTCGTTGAAATCATCCAGAACAAAGTCGAAGTCGGCTTTAAGACACGAGAGGCGGATGGATGTATTATCAATGCCCCCGCCGGTTTCGATTCTGGCGGCACGCGCCTCCAGTTCGTCGTCTAATTGGTCTCCGGTTTTGCTCTTGGCGCCTCCTGTTCGCCAGGAGCCTCCATAAATCGAGACCAGGCCTGCCTTGTCCGCCGGTTCGCCTTTCGAGCCTCCGCGAATGTAAGCAACTCCATCGATGAGCGGCAGTTCATGGTCTTCCTGGAGGAACACCACCATCCCATTATCAAACTGGATCCGCTGGGGCAACTGCGGATGAAAGTCGGGCAGCGGCGGTTTCTTTATCGCGCGCAGATCAGAGGCAGCAAGGTCCTGCTGCTCAGCTTTGCCGGCGGCAGGATTGGAGGCGGCTTTCGGTTTGCTGCTCTGTGCCGGCGCGGCGATGTTCCATAGCAGGCAGCCCAGAGTGAGAAGGGTGGAGCGAAGATATCTGGCGGTCATCAGTGCGTCTCCTTCTGCTTCTGCGCGCCATCAGCGGCAGACGCCGGTTTGCCGGGACTGGACATGCTCTCAATTACGGCCACGGTCCGGTTCCCTTCTACAAAAGTCCTGGTGGCAACGCGCCGGATGTCGGCTTTGGTGACTTTGTCGATGCGTTCGACGTCGCGAAATAGTTCGCGCCAGTCTCCATATCTGGTCTGGTAGAAGGCCAGTTGGCCTGCCAGCCCCTCATTGTCCGCCAGACGGCGAATCAGATCAGCTTTGGCCCGGGTCTTGACCATTTGCAATTCATCGTCGCTTACATCCTGGCTTTTCAGGCGGTCAATCTCTTCATGGATCGCCAGCTCCAGTTCGTCGGGAGTGTGAGGGGGCACCGGGAAAGCGAAGAAAGCGAATAGATTCGGATACTTCTGGCCGGGAAATCCTGAGAATCCGGCAGCCACGGCGGCTATTTTTTTGTCCCGGACCAGAGAACGATACAAGCGTGAGGTGCGGCCCTGGGAAACCAGGTCGGAAATCACCTCGTAGACGGCGTCATCAGGATCGTGATAGCCGGGCCGGTGATATCCCTCCAGGTAGATGGGTTGAGAGCTCTCACGCAGAATAACTTTACGCTCCGCGAATTGCGCTGGTTCGATCGTGGTCAATGGGTCGGGCCTGGGTGCTGCTGGAATGCGCCCGAAATATTTTTCCACAATGGGAAACACCTCGGACGGCTTCAAATCACCCACCAGTGCAATTACAGTGTTGGAGGGGACGTAGTATTTGTGAAAAAACGCCTCCGCCTCCGTTGCCGTCAAGTGATCAAGCTCAGAGGGCCAGCCGACACCGGAGCGGCCATACGGGTGAGCCGTGTAAGCCGCGGCAAGGAATTGCTCCACCATTCTACCGATGGGGCTGCTGTCTATGCGCAGACGACGCTCTTCGTGGACTACGTCGCGTTCTTTATAGAAGTCGCGAAATACGGGATGCAGGAACCGCGACGACTCCAGGTAAGCCCACATCTCAAAACGGTTCACCGGAAATGAGTAAAAATATTGCGTTGTATCCAGCGAGGTGCTGGCATTCAATCCGACACCACCCTCGCGCTCCACGATCTCAGGAAAACGGTTATCGATGACGTACTGGTCGGCATCCTTGACGGCTTTATCGAATTCCGCCTTAAGAGCTTCGACCTTCTTAGGATCGCGGCCGACTTCCGTGCGGTCTTCGTGGTCGTAGGCCTTGTAAGCCTCCTCCACTTTTTGCAATGCGATCTTCTCTTTGGCATAGTCAGTAGTGCCGATGCGGTCCGTTCCCTTAAAGGCCATGTGCTCGAACATGTGGGCCATGCCTGACTCGGCCAGCGGATCCTGAGCGTCACCCGCGTCGACGATGGTGAAGAAGGAGAAAACGGGCGCCTCCGTCCGCTCATACAGGAGAACGGTGAGTCCGTTCTTCAAGACTTTCACGGTTGTGCGCTTCTCGAAAGAAGCTATGTCTTGTGCCATTGCGCTGCCGGCAACAAACAGGATGGCGCAAGCCAGAAAAATAGAAGCGTACCGTCGCATTCGTACCTCCCTAAGAATCACAATCCAATCGACTGGAACAGGAGCAGAGCCAAATTAGAACTGTCAATCGAAACACTTGTCAAATCGCCCTCTAGGGCTTTGCATACGCCACTGAGCTCAAGTCTTCCTGCGCTACCACCTGGAGCTCTATAGATCCCTCCCGGGGCAAAGAATCCAATGGAAGCTGGCCATGCAAGAGAATAAAGCGGATGCGTAAAGAAGCGCCATGCTTAGCGTTCAGAGAGGCCAGCGGGATCCTGCATGCAAAGACCGACTCTTTGCGCAAGGCCACCATCGCGGCAACCGGTTTTTGCGGCTCCGCTCCATTTTCCCGCAATGCCCAATCCGCAATGAATGCGCCTTCCATTGCAGCCTCGAGCCTGTAATTGCGTTCCTGGCCGGCGGAGTCTCCCGGCGGCGACTGCGAGGCAATGGTCAAAAGCAGGCGGGTATCTTTGCCGGCCCATTCTGATGTCTTCTCCATGAAATCCAGCCGGCAGTAAAGATTGCTTTCATCGATACCGGCATAACCGGTGTCCAGCAGAAAGAGCTTGCCGTGCATGGCTGAAGAACGGCGATCAGCTACGTGAACAGCAGCACCCAGCCAATCGAAGTAGCCGGGGCTCCCGGCATCTAAACGAGGCGAGATGTAAGCGGTTTGGGGTGTGAAACGTACCTTAGCGTAGCTGCCGATGATAGGACGGTCCAAGGCCTGCGGAGGTTCGGCGCCCAGTGCCTGGTAAACGTTGGCCAGATGCTTACGATACAACTCATCAAAATCGCGATCGTGGGCCGAGTGGTGCTCAGGACCATACCACCAGTTCCAGTCGCTGCCTTCCGCTATGAGCAGCTCCTGAAAAGCAAGGTGCTTTTGCTCAGCCGAAGCGTGTTCCATATTGGCATCAAAGAAATCCCTGGCCGCCGATAGATGGTCCCAGGCCAGATTGTCCTCGGGCGCGCCGATCCAGACGTCAAAATTGGCGTTGATCCAGGAACCGGGAACGATATAGGTGAGCTTTTGGGTTTCCTGCTGGCGAGACACCGCTTCAGAGATGGCAAGCGTTTCAAACTGCTTATCGTTCTGGATGGTGTCATAGAGACGCCGCAGAAACTCGCGCCCTGATTGCGGGTAATATTCCCAGGCATTTTCACCATCCAGAATCACCGGGACCACTGCGTCCTGCCCGCGTTGCAGCAGCGGTGCAGCGCCAGCCTTGATGCGGCGAATGAAATCCCCGGCAGCGTCCCTGGCGGACATGCCGGAATAGACAAATCCGATCAGGTCTGAAAGCGAGTGGTCGCGAAAGACCATGCGCATGTGTGCTTCATCCTGCTCCCAGCGATAAATCTGATACAGCTCGGCAGCGCTCCGCGGGTTGAGATTGCCGGCGGAGTCGCGCTCCATCCACGTGCTCAGCGAACGGCCCAGAACACCTTCGTCGGTGGCCATCCACTCAATCCCGCACTGGTACGCGATGGCCAACACCTGATTGGAGACACTGCCTTCTGATGGCCACATTCCGCGCGGTCGTACTCCAAAGACCTGCTCATGCAGGTTCAAGCCGCCCACGATTTGCTCGCGGGCGTCCTCGGGATGATGAAAGCGTTGCCGCGGCAGGGGTAGTCCAAAATGAGAAGTTGCTCCCATATCGGTGTCACAAATGAGCGGCAGGATGGGATGATAAAAAGGTGAAGTTGAGATCTCAATGGCGCCACGATCCTGTGCTGCTTTGTATGCCGGGAGGACCCGCGACAAAAATTGCTTCTGCTTGTCGACTGCAAGCTGCCGGTCTTCCTGGTTGTATCCGCGTCCTTTGTTGATCAACTCGTGAACTTCCGGATCTTCCAGCCAAAATTCATCAAACCAGGCAATCTGAGACAACACCTGCAGATCAGTGAAGTCGTTCTGGGTGAAAAGCAGGGCGGCCCGCACCGGGTCGGCCGAAAGCCCTTGGAACTTGTCCCACAATTCGCGATAACGGGGATAACGGGAAATCATGTTCTGCGGGTGTCCATAGAACAGATTCTCGAACGCAAACTGCCTCTCGCCGCCGCTCAGGTCAGACGCGGGCCTGGCCACCAGATCAAAAAACGGATCGCATGCCCGGCCGTTCACGTAGTCTTGAATTTGCGCTATCAGCGAGGGCACCAGGTTGAAGGTCTGATGGATGCCGGGAAACTCATCCAGCAGCTTGACCATGCCGTAGTAATCCTTGGTGGCGTGCAGACGCACCCAGGGCAGGCGGTATTCTCCTGTGACCAAGTCTTTGTAGTACGGCTGGTGCATGTGCCACAGGAACAGCAGGCGAATGGAAGGCATTGGCGGTTGCTACATTATACTAAGTACTAAGCACCGATTCTATGCGCATCTTTACGCGCTACATTCTGAAGGAAGTGCTGTCCCATGGACTGATTGGGGTGGGTGTGTTCACGTTCGTCATTTTCATGCGCGACGTGAGCCGGATCCTGGAACTCGTAGTGCGCAACAGCGCTCCCATTCCCAGCGTGGCCCAGCTCTTTTTTCTGACCCTGCCGGCGGCGCTTACGGTAACCATTCCCATGGGGGTGCTGGTAGGAATCCTGATCGGGCTAAGCCGCATGGCCGCCGATAGCGAGATTACCGCCATGCGCGCCGCCGGTCTCGGCGTCTTCAAATTCATAAAAGTGCTGGCCGTTTTCGGGCTGACAGCATGGCTGCTGGCACTGGCCAATAACGCCTTTGTGGCGCCCCTTTCTTCGGCCGCGCTGGCCAATTTGCAGAACAATCTGGCAAGTTCTCAGGCGTCGTTTTTGGTAGAGCCGCGCGTTTTCTATGAAGAGTTCAAGAACTACGTTCTCTATGTGCAGGACGTGACCACCGAGTCCGGTGTTTCCCTGTGGAAGAATGTTTTTCTGGCAGACACCAGCACGCCGGGCGCCTCCAAAATCACCATTGCCGAGCAAGCCGTGGTTCGCG
>DATDGH010000331.1:0-1527 GCA_036522215.1 Candidatus Angelobacter sp.
GTACCGGAAAAGTGGGGAACATTTCGTATTATTCCGATGGAATCGGGACGCGGGTGCCCTTATGGCTGCGAGTTCTGCACCGTGACCGGATTTTTTGGTGATTCAATACGGTTTCGCAGCAATGAAAGCGTTGTGAGTGAACTGCTGCAGCTGAAGGCGCGCGCGCGGAAGGAGGGCGGCCAGATTGCGGTTTTTTTTATTGACGACAATTTTGCGATCAATGTCAAACGCACGAAGTCGTTGCTGCGCGCCATCATCGCCGCGAATGCCCAGGTTTACTGGGTGGCGCAGATCAGCGCGAACCTTTTGCGGGACGAGGAATTGGTTGACCTGATTGCGGCCTCAGGAGGGATATGGATTTTTATTGGCATGGAATCGATTGATCCCACGAACCTTGCCGGCGTCAACAAGGGCTTCAATAAGCCCGGCGAGTATGGCGCCGTGCTAGACAGGCTCGCGCAGCGCAATGTATTTGCCATCACGTCCTTCATCTTCGGCATGGACAATGACACAACAGGAGTCGCGGAGCGGACACTCAAGGAGATTGGCACATGGACGCCGGGCCTGCCTGTCTTCGGCCTGCTAACCCCGTTGCCCGGGACGCCGCTGTACGCCAAGCTGAAGGAGGCGGGCCGGCTGACGAGGCCGAGGCATTGGCTGGAATTCATGGCGTTTGCCATGGCCCACACCCCGCTGAAAATGACCGTCGAGGGCGCTCATTCCGAGGTGAGGTACGCATGGAATCACGCGTACAGTCCGGAGGCCATTGCCCGTGCCGTTCACGCACTCGATCACAAGCCAGTTAGTTATCGCATCAACATTCTCATTGCGCGGCTCTGTTTTCGCGGGATCTACTTCCCGCAGATGAATCCCCTCGCCTGGGTGAAGGTGGTTTGGGAAAATCGGCGGACAATCTTTGATCTCGTAAAGGAAGTATTTACCACCGACTGGGGCGCAAATCCAAGAATCCCCGTGAGCGTGCCCGCCGCGGAGCAACGGTAATGATCGAGAAGGCAAAATCCTAGAGGGGTCCACCGCCTAGCGAGATTCTCGGCAAGTGGCATTAGATCGATGATGTGGTGCGACCGAAATGGAAATGGGGCACGCGACTGCGATCGTGCCCCTGATTCCGTTGCTTAGAGTGCAGTGACGTTCGCTGCCTGTAATCCCTTCGGACCTTTGGTAACGTCGAATTCAACAGCCTGTCCCTCGTTCAGGGACTTGTAGCCATCGCCCTGAATCGCGGAGAAGTGCACAAACACGTCCTCTCCCGACTGCCGCTGAATGAATCCAAAACCTTTACTGGCATTGAACCACTTTACTGTTCCTTGTTCTTTCACTGATTTTCCTTTAACTGGGCTATTTGTCCGCTTGAACGCCCTTAGCCGAATGCAAAAAAAGGCTTCGAGTTGTGGACTCGCAGCCCCTTTTGAAACAAATCCAAAGGTTTTACAAGAGCAACAAACGCAGCCCAAGCATATCACATATTTGGCAATCCAGCGATCTGATTGCGCAGATGGCTCCCGG
>DATDGH010000332.1:0-13044 GCA_036522215.1 Candidatus Angelobacter sp.
CTTACCACCGTTGATGCGACAGGGAGCGGCAGAGACGCGTTCGAGGAGATCGTGGCATCTGGTCTTGCCGGATTGCGATTGGGGAGAGCGGATGTAGAGATAGACGGCGGTGGGGAAGCAGTGGTGGCACCAGGTGTAGACGGTCCAAAGAGCGAGAACGACAAGCTGGTGGTCATCGCAGACAAGATATTCGCGCAGCCAAGAGATGACGACGGCGAGCATTTCGCTCGGATTTACCTGCATTCGAGCGGGTGGGGGTACAGCAACGGGTTTGACCAATGGACCGGTTTCGGCGGCCTTGACGGGGGCAACCTGAGCCGGCGCCCTGGTCACTTTTGTTTTCGACTTCTTTTTGAAGCCAGGAAGCAGTTTTCTGAGATCCATAATTTTGAGTGGCAATTGGGGCTATGCCTTGGTTGCCGTGTGACTCCTTCCAAAGAATCGGGTAATTGGGAAATTGGTAATCGGGTAATTTGAAAATCAAAAACAGCAGACGTGGTTTGGATTTTTGGCTAGCGCGAGGCGGTTTGGAAATTGGAGGAATCCCCTCAGCCGGGTCGCCGGATTGGGGATAAACTCAACGTTCAGATTTTGGGCGAGCGGGCTCCTCGCATCCACGCGGCGGCCGGCTCCGTCACCCAGCACATCATTGATAACAACTAATATAATCCTAACGTAACCTATCATAGCGTGTCAAGAAAAAAATCAATTTTATTTTGTGGTAAAGCCCTGGCGCAAACCCCCTAGGAGACTGCGGAAAAGACCAAAATCATTCTTGTTAAAGGCGCTCCGCTCCAAAACCGGGCGCGCCGGGGACCCCGCAATACCGTTCACTTAACGTGAAATTGAATCTCGTTGGTTAATAGGCGAGCAAGAACACGGATAGCGGTGTTTACCCCAATGATCTTCGTGGCTGCAGTACTGCCAACAGCTTCGTGGAAGCGAAACTTGGGCGGAGCAGCTCCCTCGGCCCGACGCACGCCCTCCACCCCACCACGCGCAAAATCAAAAACAAAAGGCGCGCGTGCTGGGGACCCCGGCGCTGAAGAGAACGCGCGTGCGCTTTACGGGCGCTTCGGGACAGCAGAGCGTCTAGGGTCAAGGAGTGCAACGACGAGGCCGGCATTCATGGCAGCAACCACCCTCTTTTCGTAACTGAACGGTCATTGGGGGTGGCCGGGAGCTGCGCGCCCGCCCCGCCTTGCGGGGCAGAGCGGAAGTGATTGGCACTGATTTTCATTCAAAACGACTAAAAACAGTACTAAAGTTTTTGCAGCGCTTTGGGTCCAACTTGACACCAAAAGAACCCATCGTTATAGTGAGCATCTAATGCACGGTTCTCAGAATCTCGTCACGATGGCCATGTGGACAACAACCACAACAACAGGCACATGTACGCGACATTCTGGCGAGTCGGCAGATTAAAGACAAGCAATCATAGAAAAGATCAAAGCCCACTCGCCAAAACGAGTGGGTTTTGTTTTTTGCGGCAATTAGTAGGTGGTTGACCATTAGGCGATTTTGAATTTGTCGTGCTGCTTTCAATCGGGTCACCACCACCCCGTAATACGGTTTAGTTAACGGGAAATTGAATCTCTTTGGTTAATAGGCGAGGTGCAAGAACAAGAATGGCGGTGTTACCCAATGATTTTCGTGGCTCCAGTATTGCCAACGGCTTGGTGGAACCGAAACTTGGGCGGGGCAGATCCCTCGCCCCTACTCGCGCGCTGAAGAAAACGCGCGCGAGCTTAACGGGGACTTCGGGACAGCAGAGCGTCTAGGGTTGAGGGTGCACGACGAGGCCAACACTCGGGCAGCAACACCCTCTTTTCTTAACTGAAGAAAGAACCACGGAGCATTACTAAGAAATGAACGCGAAGGGACAAGGCGACGCAAGTTCCGGTTGGCGGGTCACGGTGCCTGCTACCTCGGCCAACCTGGGGTGTGCCTTCGATTGTGGCGGGCTGGCCCTTAAGCTTTACCTGAAGGCCTCTTTCATTCCCTGGCAAAATCAGCGACTGACTATCCAGTACGCGGGCAAAACTGCCGATCGCATCCCTGTAGATGACTCCAACCTGGTGCTAAAGTCGGTGCGATTTGTCGCCAACTATTTTGGGGCCGCCAATCCCGGGGGACGTATTGTGGTTGAGAGCCAGATCCCAGTGGGTGTGGGCTTGGGCAGCAGCGCCGCGGCCATTATTGCCGGGCTGCTTCTGGGCGCGCGCTACTGCGGTAGAGAGGTTTCGCCGGAGCAACTCCTGCGCTGCGCCGAAGAGCTGGAAGGCCACATTGACAACGCAGCGGCCGCCTATCATGGAGGCCTGGTCTTCGCCCTGGGCAACAGCGCCGAGCAAGTGGTGGCGCTGAAGACTGTTTTCCCTGAACACATCAAGCTGGTCGTCGTTGTTCCTTCTGTAACTGTCCCCACGCATCATGCCCGCCGGGTACTGCCAGCTTCGTACCAGCGCGCCGACGTGGTGCATACCATGCAACGAACCGCGCTGCTGGCGGCCACGTGTTTTTCAGGCAAGTTCGATCTGTTTCCCCAGTTGTTCGACGACCGCCTGCACCAGCCGTATCGCCAGGAACTGGTGCCGGGCATTGCCCGTTGCCTGCGCTTCCGGCAGGAAGGACTGCTGGGCGTTGCCATCAGCGGTTCAGGATCGTCTGTGATCGCGTTTGTGGCGAAGAATGAAAAGCAGATTGCGGGTGAGCTGCAGAAATTTTTTTCGGAAGAAGGGGTCCAGAGTGAAGTGCTGGTTACGTCGGCGGATAATCGCGGAGCCGTCGTTCGCAACTAGCAATTGGCCATTAGAAATCGGCAAAGTCAAAACATGAACCACAAAGGACACAAAGGAACACAAGGGCGGGCGAGAGAAGATGATGAAATTCATCAGACAGAATTCACGGATCAAGAATCAGAATTCTTCAAGTTCTCTGCTGCCTCTGTTCCTCTGTGTTGAAGGTCTTGAATAGGTGACTGGTATGAAAAAGCGTTTGATCGTAATGAAATTTGGCGGAACTTCAGTGGGCAGCGCGGAGCGGTTCCGGCAGTGCGCGGAGATTGTCGCGGGCGCTGCGCTCAAGGACCGGATCGTGGTGGTGGTATCAGCGGTAGCCGGAGTCACGGACCTGATCTTCCGCACCATTGATGCCGCCAAGCGCGGCGACTCGGTGGCCACGGAAGCCAATCTCAAACAATTTGAATTCATTCACCAGCGGCTGCTGGGCGAATTGTTTAGCAGGAGTCCGGCATCGCCAGGCTATGAAGCGGTGCAGGATTTTGTCGCCCGTGTGGTGGAGCAGCTCCGCAGTTCCAGCCGGGCGCTGCTGGCCCTGCACTCTGACGTCTCGGCCCAGACGCACGATCTGCTGGTGGCCCTGGGCGAACGTATCTCCGCCTGCGTCCTGGCCCATTGCATCCAGCAAACGGGGACGAGCAGCGAGTTTGTGCGCGCGGAAAACGTGATTGTCACCGACAATAATTTCGGCCATGCGGCGCCGGAGATGGAGGCCACCGCGGCAGCCTGCAAGTCCGTGCTGCTTCCCATTCTGGAACGCGACGCCGTGCCCGTGGTGGCCGGATACAGCGGCGCCACCCGTGACGGGCAGACCACCACGCTGGGGCGCGGTGGCTCGGATTACTCGGCCACCATTCTGGGCGCGGCCGGCGGCGCCGATGAGGTCTGGATCTGGACGGATGTAAACGGAGTGCTGAGCGCCGATCCACGCATCTGCGCGGACGCAACCACGCTCAAGGAGATCAGTTTTGCCGAGGCCATCGAGCTGGCTTATTACGGCGCGAAGGTGATCCATCCCAAAGCTGCATATCCGGCAATGGATGCCGGGATTCCGGTATGGATCAAAAACTCCTTTCACCCGGACGTGCCGGGAACCAAGATCACGCAGGCAGCCGCGCCCTTCACTTCGCCGGTGAAGGCGGTGACCTGTGTGAACCACGCAACCCTGCTCACCCTGGTGACGGGCCGCGAGGTTCATTCGGCGGAGTTGTTCGGACGGCTGTTCCTGCGCCTGGGGCAGGAGCGGATCGATACCCTGTTTGCCACCCAATCGTCGCCGGAACACGCGCTGGGACTGGTATTGCGCCGGGACGATGGCGCGCGGGTGCTCAAGCTCATCCAGAACATCTTTCGCATTGAGCTGGCGCAAGGAGTGCTGACTCCGGTGCATGTGCAGAATGACATCGCCGTGGTCACGGTCCTGGGCGAGTCCATGAAAGGAACGCCGGGAATCCTGGGCCGGGTGTTCTCCGGGGTGGCCCGGGAAAATGTGAGCGTGATCGCCGTGGCCCAGGGCGCGAGCGAATTGAGCATCTGTTTTGCTGTGCCGTCAGTCCAGTGTGCGGATGTGGTGCGCTCCGTCCATAGCGAATTCTGCAGCCAGGCGGAGTTCGCGGTGGCCGCGTGCGTCCAGCCGGGAATTCCAGTGGGTTCGGAGATCCGATGAACGCCAAGGCCGTCAACGCACACATGGGAATCCATGTGCTGCGGTGTGTCCATTGTGGAGTTGTTCAGCGCCGGACGGGGAACCTGTTTCGTTGCAGCAAATGCAGCGAACTGCTGGAGGTGATCTATCCCGATTGGGGTACTTTGGACGCGCAAGCGGCGCAGCGGCTCAAGCAAGTGTGGAGGGACCGCAGGCTGTCCCTGGCGCTGCAGGATTCGAGCGGCGTGTGGCGCTACCGCGAACTGCTGCCGGGAATCGAGCGGCAGCACATCGTCACGATGGGTGAGGGCAACACGCCGCTGGTGCCGCTGAAACAGTCGGCGCGGGCTCTGGGCTTCCATCACCTGCTGGCCAAGCACCTGGGAATGAACCCCACGGGATCGTTCAAGGATTCGGGAATGGCAGTGGCCATCTCCGTGGCCAAAGCGGAGGGTTTTTCCTGGGTGTGCTGCGCCTCCACCGGCAACACGTCGGCGTCCGTTGCGGCCTATGCCGCGCATGCCGGCATGAAGAGCGTAGTGCTGCTTCCCGCCGGACAGGTGAGCGCGGGAAAGCTGGCGCAGGCACTGGAGTACGGAGCCATCGTCCTGCAATTGCAGACCGATTTTGATGGCTGCCTGAAAATCCTGCAGGAGGTGGTGCAGCGCTTTTCTGCCTACCTGCTGAATTCGGTGAATCCTTACCGGGTGGAAGGCCAGAAGACTGTGGCTTTCGAACTGGCCGAGCAGATGGACTGGAATGTTCCTGAGCACGTGATTCTTCCCGGCGGCAATCTGGGCAACTGCTCGGCCCTGGGCAAGGGGTTTTTGGAACTGCACAAGCTGGGATTGATCAGCCAGGTGCCACGAATCTCAGTGATCCAGGCGGAAGGCGCAAATCCGCTGGTGAGAACCATGCGCAAGAACGGCGGCCGAGAGTTGGTACGCGTGAATGCTGAGACCAGGGCGACGGCCATCCGCATCGGCAATCCGGCTTCGTGGCGAAAAGCTGTGGCCGTGCTGAAGAGCACCGGAGGAACGTGCGAAGAGGTGAGTGAAGAGGAGATCGCGATGGCCAAGAGCGAGCTGGGAGCCGAGGGAATTGCATGCGAACCAGCTTCAGCGGCGAGTCTGGCCGGCCTGAAAAAGCTGATGCGCTCAGGATTTGTGAAGCCGAAAGACTCGACGGTGCTGATCCTGACCGGACACATGCTGAAAGATACGGATTACATGCTGAAAGCTCATGGGGAGCCTTTTTCAACCCTAGACGCCAACGCAGAGGCGGTCATCAAGAGATTGGAGCAGTTGCATGCCGGAAATTGAGGAGATTGACGTGGTGGAAGTAAAACAAAACCCGCCAGCCAGAAACGAAGTTCGGGTTGGCATTGTTGGTTATGGCACGGTGGGACGGGCAACCGCGGAAATCCTGGCCAGCCATGCGGAAGAGATTCGCCAGCGCGCAGACGGTGTTTCCATCCGCGTCACGCGGGCCTGCCGCAGAGCGCCCGCCGATTCTGAGCGAACGCCCGAGGGAGTGGCCGTGGTTTCCGACTGGAGACAAGTGGTTTACGCCGACGATGTTGACATTGTGGTGGAAGCCATCGGGGGAACTGAGGTAGCGCGCGATGTAGTGCGTGCCAGTATCGAGCAGGGCAAGGCCGTGGTCACTGCGAACAAGGCGCTGATCGCACAATTCGGCGAGGAGTTGTTTGCGCTGGCGGATGCAAAACGCGTGCCCATCGGAATTGAGGCCACCGTCGGCGGCGGAGTGCCAATCATCCGCGCCATCGCAGAAGCGCTGGCTGCCGATCGCATCCAGGCAGTCTATGGAATCGTGAACGGCACGGCGAACTTCATCCTCACGCAGATGGAGGCTCATGGCGTGCAATTTGACCAGGCCCTGAAGCAGGCGCAGGAAGCCGGCTATGCCGAGGCTGATCCCAGACTGGACATAGATGGTCTCGATGCGCGGGACAAGATATCCATTCTCGCGCGTCTGGCCTTCAACGCTTCGCTTTCTCCGGCGCAGATTCCAGTAACGGGAATCCGGCAGATCGCGGCCACTGACTTTCACTATGCACGGCGACTGGATGCGACCATCCGCCTGGTGGCCGCGGCAGAACGCAGCGCTGCGGGAATCAGCGTCTCAGTGGGACCGTGGCTGGTGGAGGGAGAGTCCATGCTGGCCAAGGTGGACGGAGCCAACAACGCTATTTTTCTGAAGGGAGAAAAAGTAGGAACGCAGATGCTGTACGGTCGCGGTGCGGGAGGAGAAGCCACGGGAACGGCCGTGCTTTCTGATGTCGTACAGATTGCCAAACACCTGGCGCGCGAACAGAGAGTCCCCAACGGACTGCCGGGATTCCATCAACCACAGCACCTTGCGCTGGTCGAGCGGCAGCGGCCGGTAAGCTGGTACCTGCGCCTGACGGTGAGAGATCATCCGGGAATTCTGGCCCGCGTAGCGGAGGCCATAGCGCGGGAAGAGATCAATATTGATTCAGTGATTCAAGAGCCGCACATGGCCAAGGAGCGACTGTCATTTGTGATTACGCTGGAGCCGGTGGGCGAGTGTGTGGTTCGCAAGGCGGTGGAGGCGATCAACAAGTTTGAATTTATGCTGGAGCCGGTGCTGGTGTTGCCCATAGCTTCTAGCTGCTAGCGAAACCCAAAAGCCAAACCCACCACGGAGTCACGGAGACACGGAGAAAACAAGGTATAAAATCAAAGCAAAACCTCATTAGCCGCGAATTAACGCTAACAAACGCGAATCAATTCAAAAATCATAAAAATAGATTGTTCTGGGTTTTCGATGACCCGATGCCCCGATTTGGGTTTCAATGACCCGATGACCCGATTTCAATTCCCCATTTACTCAACCCTTGTTGTTCGGCGACGCGGTCGCCGCAGGATCTGGCGTTACTTTCGTAATCGGTTGATCGCCGGATTTTAATTTGTATTTAACGTGACACACGGACAATTTGTACTGCCCAGGAATTCCCATGAGAAAAATCTACTTCCTTGTTCTTGTGAGTAGTCTTGTCATCGTACATGCCGTGCAGGCACAACAGACAGCCAATATTGAGCTCAGAGGGCCGGATACTCTGATTTTGTTTGGCCAAAAAGTCAATCAGCTCTACCTACACCAACAACCCCAGAGCACCATACGGATACGCGGCGGCGGCGCTGAAGCCGCCGTTAGTCAGTTGCTGAAGGGGCAAATTGACATAGCTCAGAGCCACGGCGAGCTTCGTGCTGACCTCACCAAGGGTCTATTACCAATACCGATTGGAGTAGAAGCGATTGTGATTTACGTTAACGCGTCGAACCCAGTCAGTGAATTGAGCGTGGCCCAGGTGCACAGAATTTATACCGGCGAGATTCTGAACTGGAAGCAACTGGGTGGACCCGATCGGCGAATCGCTATTTATGGAGGAGAAAGCACGAGCAGTATGAATCCGTATTTTGCGGAAGCTGTCCTGCGAGGTGATACATCGTTCAGTTACATGGGAAAGCCGAGCACGAAGGAACTGCTGGACGCCGTGGCGAGCCATCCGGATGCTATTGGTTTCGCGGGCCTGGGATTTTCCGCAAATACAAAGGCTTTACGAATACGAGCAAGCGGCAGCAAGGCAATCGAGCCTACTTTTGATAATGTCCGGTCGCTCGACTATCCAATCGCACGCTACATTTATTGGTATCTTCCTCATCAGCCCCGCGAAGCGGTAAAGGAGTTCTGCGAGTGGATGCTCTCTTCCCAAGGACAGCTAGTGGTAGAAGGAGTGGGCTTTCAGCCGTTACCGCTGGACAAGCGATTCATGGCGCGACAAAGGCTGGGCCTGCCTGCGGTGGCGACGTCTTCTGGGAATTAGTAGCTACCAGCTTCTCTAGCTGCTAGCGAAAACCAAGGGCAACACCCACCACGGAGACAAGGAGTCACTGAGAAAACAAGGCGTAAAATCAAAAGCAAAACCTCATTGGCCGCGAATTAACGCCAATAAACGCGAATCAATTCAGATCATAAATAGATTGTTCCGGGTTTTCGATGACTCGATGACCCGACGACCCGATGAACCGATTTCGATCACCCGATTACAAATTACCAATTACTTAATCTTTTGGCGGTTCTGGTTCAGCCATGCCGTCGGCGCGAGGATCAGAGCCGGCCCAGTTCATTCCGGTTTTGGAATTATGCATTACGGCCTGGCCGCGTCCCATTAACGCGGTGTAATCCTGATGCACGATCAGATTGTGGCCTTTGTCACGCAAGGTTTGGAGCACTGCCGGTTTGACTCGGGATTCGATCACGATATCGCAACTCACCTGGTTGCCCGCCACTGTGAATCGTGGCAACTCAAGAGCTCCCTGAAGGTTCATTCCATAATCCACAAAGTTGGAGATGAATTGCGCGTGGGCCAGTGGTTGATTGGCGCCGCCCATGATGCCGAAGCCGATGTGCACATCTCCGCGCTCCATGAAGGCGGGAATGATAGTGTGGAAGGGCCGCTTCCGCGGTTGCAGCGCGTTGGGGTGCTGGGGATCGAGGGCAAACAGCGCTCCCCGGTTCTGTAAAGCGAAGCCCATGCCGTTTACGACAATCCCGGAGCCAAAGGCGGAGTAATTGCTCTGGATGAGAGAGACGATGTTGCCCTCTTTATCCACTGCCGCCAGGTAGGTGGTATCGCTGGTCGCAGGATTTCCCGGGCCGGGATTACAGTTAGCTTTATCAGGATTGATCAGCGCCGCGCGCTGGGCCGCATATTCTTTGGAGAGCAGGCCTTTGACCGGGACTTTGGCGAAGCGGGGATCGCCGTTGTAGCGATATAGATCCGAGTAGGCCAGTTTCATGGCTTCGATTCGCTTGTGCAACTCGGCCGCGGATTGCGGGCCATCCTGCGCCGGCGAGAAGTTACTCATGATGTTGAGCATTTCCAGCGCGGCCATTCCCTGCACGTTGGGCGGCAGCTCATAGATTTTCCAGCCACGATATTCGATGGAGATGGGCTCAACCCATTCGGCGGAAAAATCCGCCAGATCTTCCAGCGCCATGGTCCCGCCAAAGGCGGATGAGGTCTGGACAATGGCCTGCGCAATCGGGCCTTTATAGAATGCGTCGCGCCCCTGCTCGGCGATAAGTTTGAGGGTTTTGGCAATATCAGGATTGGCGAATCGCGCACCCAGTTCAGGCGCCTTGCCGCCAGGAAGGAAGACGCGCCGGGCTTCTTCCGTCTTCTGCATCTTGCCTTCTGACTCGACCCAATAGTCATGGATGATCTCAGGAACAGCATAGCCGTGTTCGGCATAGTAGATGGCGGGAGTGAACAGATCTTTCCAGGGCAGATGCCCGAAGCGATGATGTGCCTGGCTCCAGCCTTCCACCGCGCCGGGAACGGTGACAGAGTGAATGCCATCATGCGGCATGGAGGTAATGCCGCGCTGTGCCAGAAAATCAATGGTAAGTTTTCGGGGCGCCCAACCACTGGCATTCAGGCCGTAGAGCTTGCCGGATTTGGCGTCCCAATAGATAAGGAAAAGGTCGCCACCTATACCGTTCATCATGGGCTCGGTAACGCCCAGGACAGCATTGGCTGCGATAGCGGCATCCATAGCTGATCCGCCTCGGGCCAGGATTTGCGCTCCCGCCTGTGAGGCCAAATAGTGGCTGGTGGCAACGATTCCACGGTCAGTGATGACCATGGAACGGCCGTAAGAGCGGTCCTGCGGGAATACAAGCGCGGACATATTCAACAGCAGTATAGACAGAAGGAAGATCGACCGCATTGCTATCTCCGAGATTTGTGAAGTTTGATTTGTGATTTATGAAATCGGGTCACCAACACCCCATCATCGGGTCATCGGGTCACCGGGTCATCGGGTTACCAGAAATCATTTGGGACGAATCCATATGCGCACGAGCACCAACAGAAAAGTCGGTCAACTAAACAATTCGCAAATCAAAAATCATAAATCGAAGATCAGGTTCATGGCCAGCCGGCTTTTTTCTCTTTGTGTCCCCAGTTGAAGTGGCGGCCGATGATGGCTTTGATAATCAGGTGATCGGTGGAGCGGGTTACGCCCACGCCAACTCCAAAATTCAGCTCCCAATCAGGGGAAACATTCAAATCAATGGCCGGGAAGAACTGCTGTTGCTGGTCGGCAAGAGGATCAAAGCTATTGATGGGACCGAGAGCGCCGTAGTATTCGAGTCCGGCGGTAATCACTTTGGAAAAGTCATAGGAAATTTTCACATTGGGCGAGAACTCAAATCCCTTGCTCACGTTCAGACCATGCAACGATTTGTCTACGGTGGGATTGAAGGAGAGATACCACGCGCCCAGCTTCTTATCCACAATGGGACGGATCTCCCAGGTCCATGAATCAGGAGAGAAGTGCCGCCGCTGATATCCGATCTCATTGGAGACGCTCACTCCCACCGGCCAATGCCATTTCGACGGAATGCGGAAGCGCGGCCGGATGTGGTCTCCGACCCAGTCCCAACCATCACCCGAGCGGCCGCTGGTAAAGATGTAGAAACCGGTTTCGAACCAATCATTGAAGCCTTGAGTGATCTCAATGGTTTCGTGGAGGGCATGATTGGTGGGTTGGACCCCATCCGTGATCTGCTTGCTGCCGTCGGCGGTGAAATTGGTGTGGAACTCGACCATGGTGGTGCGCGGTTCGACTGTATCAGCGCCGTACACCTGGATTTCATAATTGTCCTGACCCCCTGCCAACAGAGAACAGGCCAGAACGACACCCAAGATGAAGACACTTCGCATGATGGTATGGAGCATAATGCGTGCCTGCCCGGAGACGCCAAGATTCCGGAATGGAAATCCAGGAAATATTTCCGGCAACTGCTTAGTGAATCAGTTTACTCGAAATGATCCAGGATCCCCTGGGCGGATTCATCGGCTGCCGCGATGAACGCGAAGAAAACAAAAGCGCCGAACCAGGGGTACGGCGCTTTTGTTTATACCTGTTTTTTTCTTATGCGGCCTTTGCGGCTCTCTTTCTTTCTGCCCATCTCTTTTTCATCATTTCAGAAATGCGCCTCTTGGCAGCGGCACTAAGACGGCGACGACGTCTTCCGCGGCGACCATTGCCTAGAAGTCCTCCCCTCCGACCACGCCTTCCATTTCCACCCTCTAAAGCAGAAATTGCCTGCTCCAGACGGTCTTTTTCCTCTCGTAAAGCTGACACTATCTGTTGAATGTCCATATGGCTCCTTCGCGGCAAAATGCTAACAGGGCTACACCTTAAAGATCAACCTAAAATTAGAAGACTCTAAGGATAGGAATCCCATTGATTTCATTTGCAGTTAGGTGAGAACGGGGTTAGGGACAAATAGAGAGCATGGTGAGATGCCAGTTAACAGTAGTTATACCTATCGCGATCAGATGCATTGCCGCTTAGTGAATCCGGGTAAAGACATACCGGCACTTGTTGCTCACCTGCGTGGCCGCTGGTTGTCCAGGAGCATGCTTCTCGCTCAGGTAAAGTCCAGTCAGTTCGAGAGTGTCCTTATCCGTCAACTTGAATTTGCCGGCGCCCCGGAAATCTGCGGGGACATAGTTGCCGTTTTCAATCCTCAGTGACAGCACTCCGGTGGAATTGTCAGACGTGTAGCTTCCCCAGTAGTCGCGATAGACCTCGAAAGGGACCCAGGTAACAGAAAACGATCCCTTGGCCTTGAACTCGAGTTCCTGAATGGGTTGCGAAGAGGTGGTCTCCTTTTGGGCAAGGCATTCAACTCTCGATTTCTCCCGCCAAAATCCAACCAGGGGCTGGTCGTCATTGGTGTATACGATCACGCCCATCTGGCGTTGCGTGCGTCCCTGCTCGATATCTGCGGTGACTACAAATCTGGACCGTGGAGGAGTCTTGGAATCTACCTGTAGCAGTCCAGTCAAACTGATGGTTGCGCCTTTGCCTTCGGGTTCGATCTTCCAGGTGGCGCAAGCCGGAACATCCTGCGAGGGCGCAAAGGTGCTGAGGATGGCGAGGGAAAACTGGTGACTGTCGCCGGGATGAAGCTGCACATCATCCCAACCCAGACTCAACTTGTCGAGTGTGGGCTGGTCCAGCGGTTGCTTGCAATCGTCGGCCGACGCCAGGCAGGCAAGAGTGAGCAAAAGTGCCAGGAGGTATGTGGGTTTCATGGTTCAGGAAAGACGAGGGTACTCAAGAACACCGTCAGAGGCAAGCAGATTCAGGCAATCGGGTCACCGGGTCATCGGTGCATCGGAAGAATGTCCCTTGGGAAGAAAGATGCTGCGGACGGGGATACGAGTGGCCCGAAAACAAATCGCTACCAGCCGGTGACCAGTAATCTGCGGGCGGCGTTGAGTCCGCATTTTTGATATTGGTGGTAGGCTGCGGCGGCGCGTTCGCGGATTTGTTCATTGGTTTCATTCAGCAGCCAGCCGTCGAGTGCGCTCTTGAGGGTGTAAGCCTCAGGAGCCATGAGTCCGGTTGTCCAGACCAGCGGCTGCGCTCCGGCTGCATGCAGTGCGGGGGCAAAGTACGATTTGCTGATGCAGGCGAGCACGATGGCCTGGCGCGGTGAGGCACTTTTACCGGCAGGCAACGTGGGCAA
>DATDGH010000333.1:0-10900 GCA_036522215.1 Candidatus Angelobacter sp.
AAATACAGGCTTTTCTTGATATTAAGAATTTGGGAGGGGGACTCAAAATCCGCCGAGGTTCACCCCTCGTCGGGGTTCAACTCCCCCGTGATAGCTTTGTTTAACCCTTGAAAATATCCCAATAATAGGATATATTATGAACGATAAAAAAGAAGTAAAGCCTCTGTTCTGGGTCGGCAGTAGCAAAAGCGATCTTCGGGAATTTCCCGAAGATGTTCAGGATGCGATGGGTTACGCTTTGCATCACGCGCAGATTGGGGAGAAGCACAAGGATGCGAAACCCCTTCGAGGCTTTGGCGGAGCCGGTGTTTTGGAAGTAGTCGAAGATTATGACGGGGATACATACCGTGCCGTTTATACCGTCAAGTTTGCGGGTGCGGTTTATGTTGTTCACGCCTTCCAGAAGAAATCAAGGCGTGGGTCAGAAACACCGAAATCGGACCTGGATTTAATCAAACAGAGGCTGAAAAAGGTGGAGGAACAGCATGCGGAAAACATCAAAACGGGAAAAATTCCCCAGAGAAAAAATAACGATTGAGGCTAGCAGCGGGAATGTTTTTGCTGATCTGGGCCTATCGAATCCTGAAGAACGGTTAGCGAAAGCTAAACTGGCAATGCAGATTTCCAAGGTTATTGATGCAAGAGGACTAACCCAGGTTGAAGCGGCGGCGGTGCTGAAAGTCAATCAGCCTAAAATATCCGATCTCCTGCGTGGACGCCTTAAAGGTTTTTCGACAGAACGACTCTTTCGTTTTCTAAATCTGCTTGGTCAAGACGTGAACATTGTGATCCGTGAAAAACCAGCGCGGCGCTCTCATGCTCATGTTAGCGTCGCCGTTCAGCCCATCTAATCAATGCCAAAGCGAATCTCTGCGAGGGTTACTGAGCTGATATAAGCTTGGCCAAGGGGAAGTGAGGAAATAAAAGCCACAACCTGTGCTTCGGGCCTTGGCTTCTTCAGTTCTGACAGAACATTGGTGTCGAGTAACCACGCCATTAGAACGTGACATCACGCGTCGGCATCGTGATTTTTTTCGATTCCAAGTCAACATCCTTATAAGGACAAGCCTGCATGGCGGCTACAAGGTCCCCCCTGTACGGGTTTCTTTCACTGGTGGCACTGCCGAACCCCGGAGAGCTTGCATTAGCACGTCTTCAACATCCGCGAATCCACCGCTCCGCAGTCGCTCATTAATGAGGGCTTCAAGCTCTGGTTTGTGGATTTCTATTGTCAATTTGCGGCCCCTTGACTGATTTCGCCTCAGCTAAGATTACTGGAAACATCCACGGGAAGCAATCGTGAGAAACAGGACGGTAGAGAAAGAACTTAGTTTTTCCCGGGGTTCCGCACCAACGCTAAGCTTTTGGCGCTCATAGATGGGCTACTTTCATGCCACCCCTACGGGGTTTTTGATAGGAATATTTGTCAAGCAAGCTTTTCCGCAGCCTCTTTAAGTCCGGGGCCTCCACCTTCTCGTTCACCAGTAATTTTTGCAGTGCGTGTTTCAAAAATGCCCTGGATTAAGCTCGGCTTCTTACCAAACCCGGCAGGCATTTTCCGGCGCCATGGGCTGGCCCGGCTTGCAGCCCCAGGCTTTCTGGAACTCCGGCATGTTGCGGACCACGCCGTTCACGCGATACTTCCCCGCGGAATGCTCATTGGTCTGTGCCAGCAGACGGGCGATTTGGTCTGTCTGGTTCTGGCACCAGACTTGCCCCCACCCCAGGAACAACCGCTGCTCCTGACTGAAGCCATCAATTTTTTCCGTCTGCTTCCCGGCCAGCGCAGATTGCAAGGCCATATCGGCAATGCGCAAACCGCCGTTGTCGGCGGTGTTCTCACCCAGCGTGAGCTTGCCGTTCAGGTGAACGTCGTCCACTGCTACAAACCCGCTGTATTCATCCACCAGGCACTGCGCGCGCTGTTCAAATGCCTTGGCGTCTTCGGCTGTCCACCAGTCTTGGAGGTTGCCCTCTTTATCAAACTGGCGTCCCTGATCGTCGAAACCGTGGGTCAATTCATGGCCAATCACCGCGCCGATGCCGCCAAAGTTCACCCCATCATCTCCCTTGAAGTCATAAAACGGCGGCTGGAGAATTCCCGCGGGAAAGTTGATGTCGTTCTCGGTGGGATCGTAATAGGCGTTCACCGTAGGTGGCGTCATTTCCCACTCCTGCGTGTCCCGCGGCTTGCCGATCTTCTGCAGTTGGCGCTCAAACTCGAATTCATTCGCGCGCAGCGAATTGCCCAGCGCGTCTCCGCGCTCGATTTTCACCGAGCTGTAGTCGCGCCATCGATTGGGATAGCCAATCTTGTTGCGGATGGCTTCCAGTTTGATCAGCGCCTGCTTCTTGGTTGCATCGGTCATCCAGGGCAGGCTGGTGATGTCCTGGCGCAGAGCGTCTTCCAGCGCGTTCACCATTTTCAGGGTCCGTTCCTTGGCTTCCGGGGGAAAGGTTTTGGCGACATAAGCCTGGCCCAGAGCCTCGCCCAGGTCCCGATCTGTGGCTGCAACGCAGCGCTTCCAGCGGGCCTGAAGTTCTTTGGCCCCACGCAGAGTCTTGCCGTAGAAGTTGAAGTTCTCATTGACGAAAGCATCTGGCAGAACATTGCGCCCCGCGGCATCATGAACAACATGCCAGCGAAGATAGGTTTTCAAATCGTCAAGGGTGGCGTCGTGCAACTCCTGCTCCATCGCCTTGAAGAAGTCCGGCGAGACCACATTCAAACTGGTAAAAGCGGGAGCGTTGACATCAACCGCATATTTCGGCCAGGAAAACGATGGTGAGAGTGCCTGCAGTTCCTGCTGCGTCAGCTTGTGATAAATATTCGCAGGCTCGCGGCGCAGGACCCTGTCCATAGAACCTTTTGCCAGCGCAGTCTCAAGGGTCATCACCGTGTTGGCCTCCGCCGCCGCTTTCTGTGGCGAATCGCCCAGCAGCTTGAACATGTTGGTCACGTGCTCCACGTAAGCCTTCTGGAGTTCCACTGATTTTGCATCGGTCTTCAGGTAGTAATCGCGGTCCGGAAGAGACAATCCGCCCTGGTCGGCGGCCGCAATCATCTCTTTGGCGTTCTTGAAATCCGGAGCGGAGCCGAAATCAAATAACGCGCTGATCTGCCCGCGATGCAAATGGGCCAGCAGAGCAGGCAGCACGGCTTTGTCCTGCAGCGCCTTGATGCGGTCAAATTCCGGCTTCAGAGCCGCCACGCCTTTGCCGTTGATGGCAGCCTCGTCCATACAGGACGCATAAAAGTCGCCGATCTTTTGTTCATTGGCTGTGCGCTGTGTTGCCTTGGCTGCGCTCTCCAGAATTTCCCGGAGAACGCTGCGATTGTGCTCCCCCAATTCGTTAAAGCGGCCCCAGCTCGCCTGGTCGGGGGGAATGGGATTGTTCTTCATCCAATTGCCGCAGGCAAACTGGTAAAAATTGACGCATGGATCCGCGCTTCGATCCAGCCCGGTCACGTCCAAGGAGGGAATCTGTTTGGGCTCTTCCGCGGACTTGCTGTTTGCAGACCCTTGGGCGGTGGCAACGCCGCTCAAGAGAAATAGACCGGTAAGAAGATGGATTATGCGCATGGTCGTGTCCTCAGAATCGTCAGAATCGTCGAGCGTTTCATAAATGTGAGTAAGCAGAATTCTTTGTGCCCAGAATCGTGTAACCCTTCAGCCTACATCAATTGCGGACTCAATGCTGAGTGCTACTCGCCGGGCTTGGTGTTGCCTGTCAGAAAACCTTGAAATGAATGGTCAGGTATTTCTTGGGATTTTCGCGGATGGCCTTCATCAAGTTCCTGGTTTCCAGGAGCAACTGGTCGGTATTGTTGTAAAGCGATGGGTTCTGTATAAGCAGACCCAGCGAGCCGGGCTTGCTGGTGTCATTCAGTTTGGCGGCAATTTGTGAAAGCTTGTCAATGGTGTCATCCAGCTTCTTGGCAAAGACCTCGTCTTTGGCCAGCTTTCCAATCAATCCTTTGCCGTTGTTAACGTCGTCCAGCAGTTTATTGCCCTTGGTCACCATTTGATTGGCGTTGTCGTAGAGGGCCCGGTCCTTAAGAAATAGCCCGGCACTTCCTTTGCCCGCATTGATGTCATCAATGATGGCGTTAATCTTGTCCAGCGAAGCGTTGATCTTGCGCGCCATGGTGTTATCTTTGAGCAGTTCGCCGATTGTCCCTTTGCCGCCATTCACATCGTTAACCAGCACCTGAATCTGGCCGAGGATGGCGTTGGCGCGGTTAATCAGTGTTGGATCACTGATGATGTCATGCAACGTACCCGGTCCGCTTTCTACCTGCTGCACTATCCGGTCCAGACGCTGCACCAGGACATCCAGGTTCGCAAGCGTGCCTTGGCTGGCGCGAACCACATCCTGCAATCCCGGCGAATTGGCCGCAACTAACACGTCCCCATCCTTCACAGGTGCGGCTTTGGCCTTCTTACTGTCCAGGTCGATGAAGGATTCGCCCAGTACCCCGGCAGTCTCGATGGTAGCGAGAGTGTCCTTGCGAAGAAGGAATTGATACTTGGTGTTGACCCGCATGGTGATCTGCACTGGATCAAACTGGCGTCCCGGGACCACCCTCACATCTTTGACGTTGCCGATGGTTACTCCCTGAAGGGCAACGGGCGCCCCCACTTTCAATCCTTCAGTATTGTCAAAATACGCGAGCAGGGAGATCTTAGAGGTGAAAAGCCCAAGTTCGCCGCTCATGAAGAAGATGAGAACGGCCAGAACAATCGCGGCCACGATAACCGTGATTCCAACTCGAAGTTGAGACCACCTGAGCTGCTGTTGACTGGGCACTTTGTTTCCAGTTCGGCGTAAAAATCATAGCAGAAAGCCACAACCCGCCAACAAGCAGCCATTTAGCGGTTGTTTTAACGCAGTGGAAGGCGAGCAATGGAGATTGGGTGATCACGGCGCGCCGGGGGCAGCCAAAAGCTAGTTCGCCAATTCTCTGGTCCACCAACCAGCCATTAAATAAGCCAGAGCCGCGCAGGCCAGGGTGACTGTCAGGCCAAAGTGGATGGCGATGACCATGGCTCCCGCTGAGCCGAGCACGCTGGCGGCTGCATTCATGGCCCATGCCCATTCAACTGTGGAATGGCCGCTTTGCGTGAGCATCTTCAAGCCGGTGGGGAAAGGCATTCCCATCAGGAATCCAAGTGGGACCAGGAAAACGGCGCTCAGCAGGAGCTTCACAGCAAAATTCAAGCCAACGGCAGAAGAAAGCAGCAGCGGCAAGATCAGCACGTCCAGCAGGATCAAGGCTGCAATTGCTCCCAGCGCCAATCGAAGGCGGGGACGGCGGGCAGCAATGCTTCCGACGCCGCTCGATAGCAGCAGCAGGAACACCACCACCGTCAGGGCGTAGGTGGGATGTCCCAGGAACAAAACAAAACGCTGGATCAGCGAGACCTCTACCAGAATGTAACCCAGCCCGATGGCCACGAAATAAAGCAGTGGACCAACTCTCAGTGGCGTTCCTCCTTTGTGCAACAGCAGAGGCAGGACAAGGAAGGCCAGCACGGCTGCCGCAGAAATAATCAGCAGCATGCCCAGGACAACGATGCCAAGATTGATTCGCCAATCCATGCCGTGACCGGTGCCGGCCACAAGGTTCTTCAAGACATATCCAGTCTTGAGAGTGAAGAAGAAAAAGGGAGCACTATCTGTCACAGGAGCCACGTTGTAGGCATATCCGCGGGCAAACTTCTGGGGATCATTGGATTGAATCAATTCCTGGAAAGCCCTGGCTGCGGGCGGCAACGCCTGCGCCCCGGAATACTCCGGCGGCGGATTCAACCATACAAGATTAGGATTGGCCTGCAGGTGCCGCGTAACTGCCGAGTACTCGTCGGCTGTAAACGCCACCTTTTTGGCCAGCACCAGCACCGGCCGCCCATCTTCATTCAAGCTGCCATCGGCCACGACAATAAAGTTGTGCCAGGGATCGGCGACGCTCCGCTGATGTAGCGCTTCTATAGCCTGCGAAACCACACGCAGGGCTTCGCGCGGCTGGTGAAATTCCCAGCGGGTGATGGCAATGAACCCATCCGGCCTGAGGTGGTCAAAATACTCGCGGAAAGCTTCCACCGTGTACAGGTTATTTTCGCTCAGGGCAAAGGCGCCGGCAGCGGTGGAGGCCCAGGTATCCACCAGTGTCATCTGTACCACGTCGTACTTGTCAGCGGAGCTGCGGATGTAAGAACGGCCATCCTGGACGTGGATATGCACTTGCGGCCGGTCATACAAATGATAGGAATAATCTGCGTAGCGTCCCCGCATCACGTTGTTCACGATGATGGGATTAATCTCAATGCCGGTTACGTTCGGGCTGCCATTAGCGACGGCCCGCAATACGTCAACGCCGCCTCCAGGGCCGATAATGGCGAAATCGCCCCGTGGACGCAGCACATTGGCAATGGCCGGGGCTGCGGACATCAAGCTTTTCTTCCAGTTGAAGCTGGATTGTGGCGGCAAGCCGGTATTCACCGGAGTAGGAGTGGAGCCCTGTTCGCGGTCCCACAGCGCCGGATCAACGTTCATGATGGCGCTGGTGGCGTCAGAATCAATCACGATGTAGCGCGCGCCATCCTGCTTATCCACCTCGATCCGTGATATGGCATTCCATTTGGAGAACTCCACCCACTTGGGATCACGGAAGACGCCTTTGGCATAGACCACGTCTGTCCATCTGCCGGAGAGATTGCCGGCCATCAACACAACGAAAACGACTGCCTGTGCCAGGGCAAATATACGCAGTCTCCTGCTGCCTGCCCAGATTGCTCCAGCAACTGACATGGACAGGGAGGCAAACAGCAAAGCGTTGGGGGCGCCCACGGAGTTCAGCAGCGGCACCACGGCGAGACACGCCGATGCTCCTCCGGTCAGATCGGCGCCGTAAAGGAAGGAGATTTCCCGGCTGGCGCGGGCAAAAAGTACTGAAAACAACAGCCCGGTAAAGAAGAAAGGGACGGCGGTAACCAGGTAGATCAGGGTGACTTTGCCGAAATTCCCGCCATTTACCTGCAGGGACACAGGCGTGTGCAGCACGATTTCCAATGCCAGAAAAATGAAGGCGGAGTTAAGACAGCAGATCCTCACGCCCAGAGTCCTCAGGTCAAACCGCTCCAGCCAGTCACGGCGGATATGGGCAAAAACTCCTCCGGAACCCAGGCCGAGCAGGGCAACCGAGATGGCAAAAAAGGCGAAGTGGTAGAAGAGCACCACGCTGAACAGCCGGGTCATGGCCAACTCCAACAGCAGGCTGGCAAAGCTGACCAACGCCACGGCCAGCATGATTGCGCGGCGGCTGATTTCGCGCTGTTGCTGGATTTGGGGAACGATTGTCGTCTGAGTCATGTTGTGCGGAAATACGGTAAAAGAATCACTGGCCTTCTAATATGACATGGGCAATGGCCTGGGAAGCGGTGTGAGAAAGCGAAAGATGGGTGCGTTTGCACCCTAATGCGGCAGCAATCTCGCCGGCCCGGCCATGGTAGCGCAGTTGCGGACGCTGTCCCGGCAACCGGACAACCTCCATGTCCTGCCACGTGATCCCGCCCCTGAGCCCGGTCCCAATGGCTTTCATGGCCGCCTCCTTGGCTGCAAAGCGAGCGGCCAGACGCTCCGCGGCATTCGCCTTTGCGGTGCAGTAGCGGATCTCTTCCGCAGTAAAAACCCGCTTGAGAAAGCGATCTCCGAAGCGGTCAAGCGCCTGCTGGATTCGCGGAACCTCAGTGATATCAATGCCGGTGCCTAAAATCATAGGGGATAGGAACACGGTACAGGTTACAGCAAGACTCCCGGAATCGCAGAAATTGGCGAAGATTTGGCTGTACGCGGCAACGTCGGGGAAAAGATCGCGCTGGCGCCTGGGAATCCGGTGATCTGTAGTCAAATGACCGGAAAAAGCCGGGAATCAGAGCCAAAATTAAGGGCTAAAAGGGCAAGAGACAAGGGCCAAATGCCAATAGCCAAGGGCCGCCTTTTTTGCAAGACAACTCTGGAGGGCTTAGGTATAATGCCCTTGCGTTGGTTCGAAGCGTTGTACAGCGGTACTGCAATAAATCTGCACACCTGCCTGCACTACCCTCCGACAAATAGCGCAAATCTCATGAAATAAGGAATGCGTGTAACACAATGGAACAAGGAACAGTGAAGTGGTTCAATGACGCCAAGGGATATGGCTTTATCAGCCGGGAAAATGGCGAAGACGTCTTCGTTCATTTCTCCGCCATTCAGGCCAACGGATTTCGCAGCCTGAAGGAAGGCCAGCCAGTGCAGTTCAATGTCGTCAAAGGCCCCAAGGGTTGGCAAGCAGAGAACGTGCAAGTTCTGTAATTTCAGCAACATGCAAAAAAGGCGGCTCAGGCCGCCTTTTTGTTTTTCTGATAGCAAAATTTCTTCTTTAGTCCCAGTCCACCGGAATTGGCCGGTTGGCCTCATAGTTCTCGCGTGCTTCCATCAACCGGCGGACCTCTTCCTCCGGAAGCGGATGAGCCCCGAGTTGGCGCGCCACCAGTGCCACCCGCGCATAGTGCTCCACGCACTCCATATTCATATAGGCGCGGGGCAAGTTGTGTCCGCAGGTAACGACGCCATGATGGGCCATCAGGATGGCATCATGGTTGGGAATGAGCGGGCGGAGCGCATCCGGCAGTTCGTGGGTCCCGGGCATGCCGTAGTTGGCCAGCGGGATCTTGCCCAGGGCGGTGACCACCTCGGCCACCAGGGCCTCTTCCAGGCTGATTCCGGCCGCCGCAAAACCGGTCGCGGTGGGCGGGTGGGCGTGTACCACGGCGCGGATCTCAGGCCGCATGGAATAAAAAAGAAGGTGCATCGCCAATTCCGACGAAGGATGACGCGTGCCGTTCCGCTGGCGACCTTCTAAATCCACAATCACCAGGTCGTCCGGCTCCATCATCCCTTTACACAAAGAGGTGGGAGTGCACAGTACCAGATCATGGCTCAGCCGCACGGAGATGTTGCCATCAGTGCCGGCCACATAGCTGCGCCCATGAAGCATTTGGCCAATGCGGCAGATCTCCTGGCGGATGCAGCCTTCATTTGTGTGAGTCATCGATCCTTATCTTCTCTTCTCAGCCAATCCGTGCGCCCGTGAACTATACAGGAGTTTGTAGTGAAAACGTAGGGGGAAGATGTAACCAATATAATCCAGAAAGTGCAGATTTCCGAGTTCGATTTTTCTCTTCCGGAGGAGCTGATTGCCCAGGAGCCGCTGGCCAATCGGAGCGCCTCCCGCATGCTCCATTTGCGGCGTCCCGAAGGTGAGTACCAGGACCGGAGATTTGTCGACTTTCCCAACCTCCTGCGCGCCGATGACCTGCTGGTTCTAAACAATAGCCGGGTTTTCCCCGCTCGCCTGCTCGGACGCCGCGCAGGGCTGCGCTCGCAGCCGCTCAGCCCTAAAAATCCGGCTTCGCGTGGGTTTCTGCACGGGCAAGTTGAAGTATTGCTTACCCGTCAGTTAGACGAATGGGAGTGGCGGGCTCTGGTACGTCCCGGACGAAAGATTGCGGTGGGGGAGCGGCTTTACTTTGGGCCGGAGAGCCATCCGGAACTTGAGGCTGAGATTACCGGCCGGGGCGATTATGGCGAGCGGACCTTGCGCTTCCAGCCAGTGGCCGATTTCCTTCCCATTCTGGATCGATTGGGCCACGTCCCCCTTCCGCCCTACATCGGACGAGAGGACCGGCCTGACGACCGGGAGCGCTACCAGACCGTCTATGCCCGGCAGCGCGGAAGCATTGCTGCTCCGACTGCGGGCCTGCATTTTACGCCGGAGATTCTGGAACAAATCCGTCGAAGCGGTGTTGAGGTCGCCGAAATCACCTTGCAAGTAGGCCTGGGAACCTTTCAGCCGGTGCACGTGGCAAAGGTTGAAGAGCATAAGATGCACAGCGAGGTTTTCACCGTTCCCGCCGAGGCCGCTGCCCAGATCAACCGCACTCTGGAAGAAAAGCGCCGCATTGTGGCAGTAGGCACGACCACGGTGCGGACGCTGGAGTATGCAGCTCTGCAGGGCAAAAACCGGATCGCCTCTGGATCAGGCGAAGCCGATATCTTTATCTATCCGGGCTTTCAATTCCGCGTGGTCGGCGCTCTGCTGACGAATTTCCATCTGCCAAAGTCCACCCTGCTCATGCTGGTGTCAGCCTTTGCTGGACGGGAGAACATCCTGAAAGCCTACGAGCATGCCGTGCGGGAGAAATACAGGTTCTTCTCGTATGGGGATTGCATGTGGATTGAGTAGAGTAACTACGGCTTCGTAGAAAGAGAAGCGGCGATAACATCCGATAAATTGAAACGCCCAGCTCTTTTTTTTCACTACTTATTAGGATAATCGCTGTACTCAGCAGAATCAGCAACATGGATTGTGACAAGCAAGTGCACCTGAAAGGACAACTCTATGCCTCTAGAGCTTCCCGAACTCCCGGATACCACGGACGCAGCTGCAACTGAGCAATACAAGCTAAAATTCGACGCATTTAAGTTGCAAGTGGAAGCGTGCAAGTTAAGGGCAGAGGAATATCGTGTCCGATACGAGGCCTTACGGACCTTGGAGTGGAACACGATACTCCAGATATATGCCGGCTACACGGCGATCTCACTAGCCTTTAACTACGTCTACGTCCAACCGTCTGCCAGGTTCCATGGTTCTTATTCAGTCGCTTTGCTGGCAATCATTGCTACTTGCGTGTTTTACTTCGCTGGCCGCTATCTGAGCTACCGGATTCAAGAGCGGTTGATAAGGTTTAACGAGACCCAAGAGAACTACATGCATGAACTGAGTACAGCACTAAGAGTAAGCCCGCCAAAACCTGGTACTGGCTCTCTGGGTCACCAATATTTTTGGACGTATCAT
>DATDGH010000334.1:0-5250 GCA_036522215.1 Candidatus Angelobacter sp.
ATAGTTTGCTGGCTCGCGGATACAGCGAGAGGGGTACTCTTGAACTTCGAATTGCCAAAGCTGATCCGCCCAAGGAGGGCACGAGAGGAGGAGTGGAAGAGAAAGAGCGACCTGCCTCGCTCGTGGTTGCTGACCTTCTGATTAGAGCAAGGCTCGCGATCCGCCCCAAAAGCCCCTATTGGCTTGGAGAAAAGGGCCGCTTGGAACTTATCGAGCACAAGTCGTCAGCCCTCGGAACACTGCAAGCAGCTCGCGACCTAGATCCCAATTCTGAATCTATCGCAATTGATTTAGCTTCGGCCTACTTCCAAACAGGTACCGCAATGGACTTGGTGAGGGCCGAGAATCAACTCTTTTCGATCGTTGGACACTTCCCCGACAAAGCGGAACATCCTATTGAATATCAAAAGTACGTAGGTTCTCTTCGTAGGGATTCAGAAAAAATTCGTGCTGCGTATAACTTGGCTCTAATGTGTGAACACCAAGGGTGCGATGCTGTCAAACAATGGAACATCTATCTGGATATCGACACAAACGGCGGGTGGGCTGACGAGGCCCGTCGTAGGTTATCTAATCTAAAAGGTAGGACTCGCGGTCATGGCCCCCCAGGCGATGCTCCATTCCTGACGGATTGGCTCACCTACCTGACTGCCAATGAGTCGAACGCTTCCGAGGTGGCGCTGGAGAAAGCCACCTTGGATTGGCTTCCTGCTCGTAGGCCAAGGGGGACGACATTGGTAGGCAGCGAAATACCGCAAATCGAGCTCCTTCTTGGCCGTTTATCGGAAAGGTTGGAACAAGAGCACGGCGATGATTGGCTTTCCGATGTCTTACGTGCTGGTGCTTCCGTTGAACTTCAGGAGGGCTTCCGAAATCTACGTGAGGCGATCCAAGAAAATGCTAGCGGTCGCTTTAGACAGGCGGCGAGCATGGCTCAGCGCGCACAAACGAGCTTCAGGCAGGCTGGGAGTTTCGCCGGCCTAGCGCGTGCACAGCTCGAAGAGATTTACTCTTACCAGCGGTCAACTCAGGGTGAAGCGTGCCTTGCAAAGGCCGATGAACTTGAAAGCAAGATCAGCATTCAAAGGTTTCCATGGATCGGAGCACAACTCAAGCTCGACAAGGCGAGCTGCATGAACCTATTGGGCAGACTGGCTATGGCGGAAATGGAGTCTAATAACGGCTCTGCTATCGCTCAAATGGCTCATTACAAAATTCTGTCTCTGCGGGCTAGGGGCATTCTAGCTGGCGTCGCAACCGCCCGAGGCGACCGCGCCTTCGCCCTAGAGCAGGATTTGCAAGGCCTGCGCGATTATTGGATCCAGTGGTATCCCCTCGAGCGCCTCTATCAGTTCTATTCAGACATGACATTCATCACTGAGGCAGCGGGGTTTTGGGATATGAGTTATGAGTTAGAGAGACAGGCTGTAGATGCGATTTCACAGACTAAACATCGCGAGCTAGAAGCCCTCTGTCGGTTAAGGTTTGCGAGGGCCGCTATCATGATCGGCGAGGAAGATACCGCCGACTACCAACTCGGGAAAGCAGATGATTTATTTACCTTACTGCTCCCAAGCGAACTAGCGACCTCATATAGGATAGACGGAATTATGGGAATCGCTAGAGCCGAAGCTGATCTTGGCCACTACGACAGAGCCACGTTCTTGCTTGAACATTCGGCACGACAACTTCCTCCTTCTGAAAGTAGGCTTCTCCTGCGAGGCCTATATCAACTCAAGGGAGATCTGGCGATGAAACGTGGGGCTCTGGTCGAGGCCGATAGCTCGTACCAAGTTGCTGTTGCCATCGCGGAGTCGAGTCTAAGGCAATTGAGAAACCCTTTTGAGCGGTTGCTTTGGAAGCGCGAGACATCTTCCTCCTACCGTTCTCTTGTACAGGTCTTCTTGGATGAGAATGATGCAGCAACAGCTCTTTTGCTTTGGGAGGCTTTCAAGTCAACGCTCGTTCGTGACAATCCAATAGCACCGCCGGTAGACTTACCGCAGTTGCTTTCGCCTAATTTCACTATCGATTTGCGACCCTCATTCCGTGAGCTCCCTCACATTCTAAGCGACCATGGTGAAGTACTGGTTAGCTTTGCAATTTTACCGGGTGGTCCGATTGTTTGGTTAGTCAGCGATCAGCAAGTACTTTCTGCAAAATTGAATATAACGGCGGCTGAACTTCGAAAGCGCTCTATTCAATTCGCTGAGGAATGTGGGGACCCCGAATCTGACCTTGAAAAAGTGCACTGGGATTCAAGAGAGCTTTACCAGATTCTAATTGCACCGATAGAGGCCAAACTGCCGGCCGGGGCGCTGCTTGTTCTCGAAACAGATGAAGAGTTGTCGATGATTCCCTTTGAGGTGCTTACAAATGGTGGCGATCATAATCTAGGGGAAAGATTCCCTCTGGTGTATTCGCCCGGCACTGGATTTCGCAGACATTTGCGGCCAATGCCCAGATTTACCGCTAATACTGCAGTACTTGTCGTGGGTGATCCGGAGCTTGCGCCGCATTGGAAAAGTGAACTCGGCCCGCTACCCTCGGCAAGAGCTGAAGCCGAAATGATAACTGGCTTCTTTCCTCGTTCGGTGCTGCTGACTGGGCGTGATGCTACGAATGCGGCGATAATGCTCCGTCTCCCGAACATGGAAATATTTCATTTTGCTGGACACTCAATTAGAACCGGCGGAGGAGCCGCTTTGCTGTTGGCTCAGCGCATTGGTTCAGCCGACGGGCATGACGAATTGACCGTCGCTTCGTTTTCATCGAATAGTTTGCGCACGTTGAGGCTTGCTGTACTCTCGGCCTGCGCCACTGCCGCCCAAGGGGAGAATAACGCTGAGGATCTAGCTCAAGCCTTTTTAGCTGCCGGAGTTCCCGAAGTCATTGTGACTCGATGGCCTGTTGCATCCACAATGGCCTTAGACATGATGAGGGATCTTTATCAGCAGCTCTTGCTGGGCAACAGTCCAGCCCTGGCTCTAAAGCAAGTATTAGAAGCTTCTCATCGTCGAAATACACGTGTTCGGCCGTACGCTTGGGCGACTTTTATGTTGTGGGGCAGAGGTTGAAAATCAGTTTTCTTCCTCTAGAGAAAAATAATGACCTAGCTACTTCTCAAAAGGAATTTGGGCTATCTACTCGTTTTGTAACTAGTTAAAGGAGTGAGGCCATGATAGATCGTCGTCAACTTCTCTCGGGAATATTGACCTCGGCAGCTCTGGCGATTTCCGGCTGCCGAGACAATTCACAAAAAACCGAAACTCACGCAGCTGACGCAGCTGCATCACAAACTCCGCCACCAAAGCAGCTTAATGTAATAGTGCATGGTTTGATGGCTGTCTGCGTTCTTCATAACCCTCCGAGTCAAAATGAAGGCATCAAGTTGGTTATTCCTGATATCCCAAACGATTCTCTGCATTCGCCTGGACACGTATACAGGGCGGGCAATCTTCAGCGGACCCTACCGCGCGATGCAATGTTAATTCCCTTTGATACTCCCGGGAAATATCAAATTCTAGGGCTCAAAAACGGCGAGCGACCGGATTTCTCCACTCAACCGGAAAACCTATATTTTCCGAATACGGATAACTCGCTATCGGTCAATGAGTCGAATCAGAGGGTCTTCGTGATGCCGTGGCCCAAGAAAGGAGGGTTCTTAAGTATCCGCCCTATGTTTTTAGGGCCGGTCAATTCGGTTACATGCGATTCAGCATCACCACTGCTGGCAACCCCTCCCAATGACCAGGACAATGCGAAACTCACAAGTATCGCTTCCATCCACGTATTTACGTATGATTGCGATCCCGCAGATGTCAAGGGGCCAAGAATTTTGACACCGAGTCAGAATGACTTCGGATGGATACCGTCTTTTAGTCTTACCCCCCCAAAATGCACGACGATCCCCACGGCCAATCTTCATATTTTCGCTGAACCTCTCAAGGGAGTCACGACAGCGAGTCATTCAATCGCCGCGTTTTCAACACTAATGTCAATTATAAAGCGCGGAACATCTACTCTCGACTCTGGCTATGCCTTTAATTTGTTCAATGTGACGAGTGTCAGAATTTGCCCGGTCTCGGCGGCAACATGTTATCCGGGAATCGATCCCAACCTTGATTTTATAAACCTTGTAGCCTTACATCCAGGGTCAGCCGGACAGATGGCCAATTGTGTGAAAGCTCTAGTTGAGATTCAGTAGACTCCGCAATTCATGGCTGACCACTAACGTGTTGTTTGGGTCCGAAAGAAAATATTAGCGAGTGCTTCATGTCTCGTATCGTTTTTTTACTGGCAATTTGCGGGTTCGGTTGCATTAATGATGCGGCCACGGCAGAATCTAGCTGGACTGTGATGATCTACGCAGATGCGGGAGATGATGCAATGCGTGAGATAACGGATTGTATGTTGTCTCAGTTACTTTTAGTGCGGACTACTGAGCAGGTGAATGTAATCATGGAAGTTGGTTTTCAAAACGACCCATCAGACAAACACCCGGGAGATATTCATTGGACTAAGAACGAGTTGTGCGGGGAGGATGGCTCTCCGATTGTTCCCCATTGGAGTGGAGCATATCGTCTCGCATTGGAGCCAGATCATGCTGGAGCTTTCAAGTTCCTCGAATATCGGGGCAATGTTGATTTCGAAGCAACCGAAGAACTGTCGGATTTCATCCGCTCGGCTCAGCGATGCTACCCCGCCAAGCACAATCTTTTAATAATCAAGGCTCACGGACCTCCATTGCCTTCTCTTTTTTTTCGTCAGACAGTCCTTGATGAGAGAACACCTGCGTCTAGTGGACTGGCCGACTTGCTGAATCGCCTCGATTTTCATGATATTCAGATGTACGACGACGACAGTTTGTCATCTACGAATGCGATTGCTAGGGCCGTTCATGATATATTCATTGATCCGAAGCTTGATATTATCGCGTTTGATTCCTGTTTTCGGAGTTTCATCGAGAGCGCCTTCGCGCTAGCTACGTCGTCGGACCTGCTTATCGCTAGCGAAGATCTGATTTACATTGACGAGCGGTGGCATTATGAGGACTGGTTGCCCAAGCTAGTTCTGGATGATGCCCTAGAAAAAGAATACCTCGGTAAGCTCATTGTCGACAGTTTTGAAATGCGCAATGCGAGCCATATGGCGGCCTCGTCACTCGCATTGATAGATCTGAGGGAGATACCGCAATTGTTAGCACCTCTGGATCAAATCAGTAGCCAGCTGACAGCCACTGGTTCTCTC
>DATDGH010000335.1:0-4781 GCA_036522215.1 Candidatus Angelobacter sp.
GGAGATTTGCACATTTTCAAGGAATAAACCGAAGCGCAATCGAGTTTAGCCATAATATAGGGGATTGTCCGCCTGTTTGTTTTTGCTACAGCTCAGGTTTCTGGTTGGTTGCAGTGGACCATCAGGAGAAGCTTCTACAATTCGAGCGGCTGGTCCTGCGGCACATGGATTCGGCCTTCAACCTGGCGCGGTGGTTCACCCGCAATGCGGACGACGCCAAGGATCTTGCACAAGAGGCCTTCCTGCGGGCCTTCAAGGCCTTTGATCGTTTTGAAGGCGAAGATGGACGGGTGTGGCTGCTGACGATTGTCCGCAATCTCTACTACACCTCCATCTCGCGCAAGCCCCAGGAACAGACACCTTTCGACGAAGAAATTCATTCATCACCGGAATTTTCCAGCAATCCTGAAGTTCTATTGTTAAGGAATGCTGACGCCCAGGCGGTGCGGGAGGCCATGGAAGAACTACCGCCTGAATTCCGTGAGCCGCTGGTGCTGCGTGAACTGGAAGGACTCTCCTATAAGGAGATCGCCGGAATCATGGGGCTGCCTTTGGGAACCGTAATGTCCCGGCTGGCGCGCGCGCGGGATTATTTGAGGCAGAGCTTGAGTGCAGGCTTCAAAGGCAAGGCGAGGCAGAAAGAGGGGCAAAATGCAGTGTCAGGAAAGTAAGAAGATCCTGGATGCCTATGTCGATAACGAAGTGGATCTGATGCAGAGCGTGGCGCTGGAGGAGCATCTGACGGAGTGCGCGGATTGCAGCAAGAGCCTGGAGAGCCGTCGCGCGCTGAACGATGCCATTCAAGACTCCAACCTGCGCTATGTGGCCCCTCCGGAGCTACGCAAATCCGTTCGCAAATCCTTGCGCTTGCCCGCGGAAACGACTACGGACAGATGGCAGTGGTTCAAGGCTGCGTTCGTAGGATTTGCTGCTGCTACCGCGCTGTGCGCTGTGATCGCGGCGGTGGTCGTGTACCAGTTCCGCACTCCACGAGACCGGCAATTGGCGTCGCTGGTGGTAGGCGAACACATCCGATCCTTGCAGGACGGGACAAGCCATCTGGTGGATATACCGTCCTCCAACCAGCACGTAGTCAAGCCCTGGTTTAACGGGAGGATCGACTACTCGCCTAAGGTAACGGACTTCAACGACAGGGGGTTTCCCCTGGTGGGCGGCAGGCTCGACTACCTCAACAACCGGAACGTGGCGGTGCTGATCTACAAACGTTACCAACACGTTATCAATGTTTTCGTCTATCCCGTTGCCGGCGGCTCAGACCAAAACGTCTCTCAGGAACTTGGATACAACGTGATCTCCTGGTCCCGCGATGGGATGCAATATTGCGTGGTTTCTGATCTGAATGTAGCTGAGTTGCAGCAATTTGCGGGGATGCTGAAAGAATGAAGACATTGAGTAATTGAGGAATTTGGTAATTGGGGAATTTGAAAACCTCAGATTGCCTAATCCTTCCTAATCAGCCAACCCGTCCAATTACTCAATTACAAAATTTCCCAATTACTCAATGTCTTCATCCCATCAACATTCCGCCGTTGACGTTCAAGACGTGGCCGGTGATGTAGCCTGCTTCTTCGGAGGCCAGGAATCTCACGGCGAAAGCCACATCCATATCTGATCCGGCGCGACCGAGAGGGATCATCTCATTTACTTTGGATTTCAATTCCTGCGACAGGCCCTCCGTCATAGCGGTTTCAATGTAGCCGGGCGCAACCGCGTTCACGGTAATGTTTCTGGAGGCCACTTCGCGGGCCATTGACATGGTGAATCCGATCAATCCAGCCTTGGAAGCTGAATAGTTGGCCTGCCCTGTCTGACCGGTCTGTCCAAAGATGCTGGTGATATTGATGATGCGGCCCCAACGCTGTTTCAGCATGGAGCCGATCGCCGCCTGGGTGCATAGGAATGCTCCAGTCAGGTTGGTCTCAAGGACGGAGTCCCAGTCAGCCCGTTTCATCCGCAGCAGGAGCGTATCGCGGGTGATGCCGGCGTTGTTGATCAGAATATCGATCTTTCCAAAATGCTCGATGGCGGCCTTCACTGAGGCCTTAATTTCATCCTGGTTGCTCACATCCATGGGAAAAGCGGCAGCCTGTCCGCCTTTGCTCTGGATTTCTTCGGCCACGTCCGTCAGTTTTTCCTGGTTGCGCGCGGCCAGAGCGATTGTGGCTCCGCCTTCGGCCAGCGCCAGCGCGCAGGCCCGCCCGATGCCCTGCGAAGCACCTGTAACCAGCGCTACCCGGCCCGATACTCCTGTCATAAGTGTTGATCTCCGCAAGGAATGGTAAACGGGAGAGCAGCATTCAGCAATCGGCGGAGCTAAATGCGTGAGGGCCTTTGCTTCGTTCTTTGCAATGATTCGTCCCGTGTTGAGCGGGGTGTTACACTTCGTGCCGACGTCTTAGTGGAGCGAACCATGCGTCGAATCATTGCAGTTTCTTTCATGCTACTTCTTTTGACTCTGGCAGCAGGGGCGCAGCAGGCCGCCATTGGATTCTGCGCCCTGGACAAAACATTGGACTTCAAGACGGCTAAGGCAGGAGACAAGATCACCCTGCACCTTACACGCGATCTTGTGGTCCAGGAGAAGACTCTAATGCTGCGCGGCACGGCGTTAAGCGCGACGGTGGTTGAGGCGAAGGACGGGAATACGGTTTCGATCGTGCTCGACAAGGCGACACCGAATCCCGGGAAAGAGGTCCCGCTGATGGGCATCATTGCAGCGGTGGCCACGCCGCCGGGCGATCTGTCCGGAGACCCGTTCTACGCCATGAACCACTCCAGCGAGCCTACACAGCGGACTGGAAACGCGGATGCTTCCCTCGCAAGTTCAGGCGCGGCAGTGCAGACCGCGATCCTGAAAGGCAAGAACGATCCGAAGTCGAACCTGCAAGAAGATTCAAGTGGAGCAATAGGGATCGATGGACTAAAGCTGAATTGGGTCCTCGACAAGCCTCCGGCGACTACGATGATGACCGCCAAGAAGAAGAACTTCAAACTCCCTGGCGGAACTGAGGTCCTGCTACGCATGGCCCCACCGCGTATGTAACGAACTTGAAAATACGTAAGTCTCACCGCGGATGGTAGTGATGCCAGGTCTAGTCTTAACCAGCCACCTTTTCTACTGCACGTTGACTGATCGCGTCGTCTTGGCAAATCCAATGACAGTACTAAACTAAAAACAAGCCAGGGAATTCCAGGTCAAAATGGCTCTCCATTGCCACTTATGGAGATAATGGAATTGGTTCTGGGGAACCATTTGCATGATTCCGTGATACAGGGGTGCTAGCATGACCAACCGTACGCATACATCGCGCTTGATTCTTTCCGTCGCCCTTTCTCTCGTGGCTGCTCCCAGAGTCAGCGCCCAGAACAATCTCGCAGCCGAGAAACCGACAATAGAGAAGATCAGAGATTTGCGTCTGCCATCTGCGCCAGGCGCGGTTCCGGTTTACTATTCGGCGGGGGCAGGAATTGAACCTCGTGCTCTGAAATATCAGAAGGCAATCACAGCCTGCCAGAAATGGTACGACCAGCAGCTAGGCAAGCACGTGGATATCACGCTGGCTGTACTAAACAAGGCAGACTGGGAAAAGGTCACTGACTTTAGATATCCTATGCCATTTAACGTGGGGGGCTGGCGGTCTTTGCCTCCTGCGGGCGTGGTTGTGCCGGTCAACTTCGAAGACTTTCCGCACAGCGCTGACTTCACGGATGATCCGGACCTCCTGAACCAAAACATTGCCTTCCACGAGCTTGGGCATCTCTACATGCACTACACCGATATGGAAATCAATGACAACTTCCTGGCAGAACTCTACGCCAACATTCTCATGGCCGCCTATGTGCGGGCGCAGCGGCCCGATATGCTCGTTTTTTTGCAGGGGCCCTCGCCGAAGCTGCCGCCGGAACGTTATACGTCGTTGGAAGACGTCGACTACTTAGCCGATGATACCGGGTTTGTTAATTACGGCTGGTTTGAGTTTCAGATATATCGCATGGCCGATCTGCTCCTCAAAGACAAGCCGCTGCCTCAGCTACTTGCGGAACTGAAGAAAACATTCAACGATCCAGTTCAACGTCCATTCCGAGAGGTCGCGGCGAAGTTGGAGACCATACGTCCTACAATTGCCAAAGAAATGGGTGATCTTTGGAAGCCGACAACGATTCCTGACTCGCCGCCCAAGCCATGCAAAGGAGGCGCTGGATCAAACAAAGACTCCGACCTAGTTGTGCTGAACTTATCTTCGAAGACTGTCAAAGTCATATCTGGAAAGGATGCTCCGGTCGACGTACCGGCGAACGCGTGGTCTACGTTCTACGGTCATCCAGGAGAGTTGTTGAAACTCGATACCGGCGGGTGCTACGTTTTCGCCGATGAACCGGCGATCGCACGCATATCAACCAAATAAGTTAACGCCAGTCCTGGTCGGCGATTCGGAAGTTATCCACCCGCTGCACCTCAGACCGAACTTTCGAACTCTTCCTGAGCAGCAGAAAATAAGCAACTTACAATCTGACTCCCTGAAAAGCAGCGATAAGGGCTTGCCGGCAAAGCATTGAATCGAAAGGCGAATTCTTCTGGCGGAGAGGGGGGATTCGAATTACCGCCCCATATTGAAAACATGTAAGTTATTGAATTTCCGAAACGCACGATGCGCAGCTTACTCCACTTTCGCGGTTTCGAGGTACGTAATAGGTACATCAATCTGAGTCTTTGTTACAACCATGCTTCGAGACGTGATCTCCTAGCGAGCGCTGTATTC
>DATDGH010000336.1:0-2327 GCA_036522215.1 Candidatus Angelobacter sp.
AAGGCATAGAAGACGAACAACAGAGGGACACTCTACAGCGTTTTGGTTGCGAGATAGGCCAGGGATATCTGTTTCACAGACCAGAGGCAGCGCCCACAATCGAAGAACTCCTCAGACATCAACATGCCGGTATGTCTCGAAGGAATTCACACAGAGCACAAGAGATAAGCCACATACGCCCAATGTAAAAGGAGTCTCACCTCCTCAAGACGCACATTAAAAGCCCTTCTTTGCCGACACCCGTTTGCATGGAGAAACTCCAGAAAGGCACGATCCCGTAATTCAGTGGTTCTTGCCAATAGCGTTCATACTTGTTAATGACTCAGCACTCTGGCGTAGTCACCTATCTGGGGCGGATGGACCGAGGCGGCACGGTGTTCACAACGCTGCCCGCGTAGAGGAAGTCGAAGAATGTTCGCAGGGCGGCGAGCCTGGCGTTTACAACCGTGTCTGCCCACTGATCTCGAAGGCTTGATGTGATGAAGTCAGCAAAGCAAGCGGATCACTTCCTGCATCGTCTTGTTTCCAACGAATGCACAGAATCTTTCGCACGATCCACAATACTTCTGAACAGTACTGGGGAGATAATCCTGCGCAACTAACCCATTGCCGGAACCGTTGCACCAGTTCCGCTTTTACTTGCCGAGGAGAAGCTTGTCCGTTGTGGGATTTCCGGTCGGTCACGTGCTGCCACATGTCAAGCGAGTTTGCTCCCGCCTTCCCGCTGTCCAAAAAGCAGGCTGAATTCTAATTGGCAGACAACCTAGACTTAAGGAGTTTTTGGGGGCGCGCAGCATCCGCAGTGTTTGCAGGACCTTAGCGAGGATAAACGCTGATTCTTTCCGCGAGCGTTGGAACATATCATGCTTTACCCCAGATGGCATTAAGTATGACATCCGAAATGGCTTTCGAATGCTTGTTGGTCTCGTGTGATCCGGACGTTTTTAGCATCGTCGCCCGCGTGCTCCGGGACCTGTCCATTTCAATCGACGTCTGTTTGCATTCCTCGAAGGCGATTGGCGCCTTAGAAAATGGGAGCGCCGATTTGGTCGTGATCGATTGGGAGGGAGAAGCGTCCTATGCGCTTCTGCGAAGCATTTGGAAGGATTTGAAAGCTAAGAAGCCTACCGTGGTGGCAATTTCCTCTTCGGACTGCCCGCTACCAGGTGCTCACATTCTTCTGAAGAAGCCCGTAACCCTCGAGTCTGTTGCGAAGTCCTTCCGAGTTGCGTACCGAAGAATGTTGTTGGAGTACCGACGGCACGCCCGGCACGCCGTGATGACACCGGTTGTCGCAGCCCTGGGAGACGGCCGTGAAATCTCATTAACCGTCACGGATATTGGGGACGGTGGCGTTGGACTATGCACACGGTCGAAACTCATAGTAGGGGACGCCCTGTCATTTTCGCTAAATCTGCCCGGCGCAATGAGGGAAGTGCGCGTCCATGTTCGCGTGTTGTGGACGAGGGAATACTCTCGCGCTGGGTGCGAGTTTGTGCGAATCCCGCCCGTCGATCTGATGATTCTTCATGACTGGCTGAAACTAAAGAGTCAGGTGAAAAAGCCAAGAATCGCGGTCTGAAGATCTCCGTGAAGCCGTAATTCTTCTTGAACCAGACTCTGACGATATCGGCCGAGGATCCCGAGGATACTGCACGTTTGTGTCGTCGCAGGCCACTGAATGATTCGGCTACAAATGTCCAGTTTCAAGACACAATTCTCAAGATCTAGATGTCTGCCGCAAGAACAATCCATTGTCCCGCCCGTAACTGCCTGGAGTTTGTTGATTTTGGACCAGTGGCGACGAACAGGGCAGTTTGGCATCGACTTTGCATACTATGCGAAGGGGGTGGGATAGGTATGGGCGCGCAGGTTGATTGAGTTCAGGGATTCCAAGACATGTCCACTGGAGCTAAGCCCGCTTGGGTGAAAGGCGTTCGGCGAGAGGCGCGTGCTGCCGGATGCAAGCCGGTTACTGTACTGGGCAAGGATGCACTCGGCAATCCGTTCTCTCAGAATACTTTTACAGTCGAAATTAGCGCCAGCGGAGTACGACTGCAGGGGCTTCCTCGCTTGGCAAGAGACTCCGTACTCCTCTTGGAATGTGGAGAGAAGCGAGCGAGATATCGGGTTGTCTGGATCGGAGAAAAAGAAGGAGGCGTTGAGGAGCAGGTGGGCCTCGAGTGCCTCGAACCGAGCAAAGCTATTTTTGGCATGGATCCGCCAGCCCCGGGCTCATTCTATGACGAGTACAAGCGAGTTGAAGCGGAACTCCATCGCAGTGAAGACCGTTACAAAAGGCTGTCGGAATCAACGATCTTGAACGA
>DATDGH010000337.1:0-4457 GCA_036522215.1 Candidatus Angelobacter sp.
GGACTCGTTAAATGAGAGGAATGGTTCCTTCAGCGTCTGGTTAATGAGAAGACCGCGGAAGCCAGTGCAATCGATGAACAGATCGCCCTCGATGAATCCATGCTGCTGAGTCCTGACGCCTTGTATGAATCCATTTTCAGCCAGCTTTACCTCCAACACATCGTCAACTACGTGGCGCACACCACGTTGCTGTGCAAACCCGCTCATGAACTTGGCAATAAGATTGGCGTCAAAGTGATAAGCATAGGGATATTGGATCTTCAACTCTTCCAAGAAGAGGGCCTTGTAAGGATCGTCAGAAGAAATATACGCATCTACTTTCTTGTCGAACACATGACCGTTATGGAACCGAGGCGATTTCATCGCATCGCAGATGGCCGGAACCGAGAAGCAGGCATAATCAAAAGGCGCTGTATGTCTCTTGAGCTTCAGCCACCACTCAATAATGCTGGTACCCTCCACTGAGTCAAACCGTTGAAACGGATGATAGAAATGCCGGCGCTCTGCATTCCAGTCCACAAACTTAATAGCCAGTTTGTAGCTGGCGTTGCATTGGTACATCCAGTCCTCTTCTTTTAGCCCGAGAAACTCAAAGAAAAGACGCACTGTGCTAAAGGTGGCTTCTCCAACCCCTATGCTGTGGATGTTGGATGACTCAATCAGTTGAATGTCCACATCCGTTTCCAGTGCCTTGCTGAGGTAAGCTGCAGTCATCCACCCTGCAGAACCCCCTCCCACAATAACCACTCTCATTTTGTCTCTCATCTTTCGCCTCCTTTGAAAAATCTAACCATCTGTAATTCAGAAATGGAATCGGCCTGAAGCTAAAGACTCACCCTCTGCCATGAACGGCGCTGCTTTCGCTTCAAGGTCAGAAGCTGGTGCCGGGGACGCCGCTGACGATCGGTAGAGAAGTTACTCACTGTTGTCTTCTCAGTGGCAATCGGTTTTGATGGGCCGGTTTAGTCACACAATGTTGGGGCGGAGGAGCATGTAGCCTCGGGCATTCGCGAATCCAGGACTTTTCCGTAGCGGCGATTCACATACGTTAGTGGAGAACAGTCGCTGGAGTTGGCGTGTAAAACCTGTCCAAGAACAATAAAATGATCCCCCATAACCAACATCTGGATCGTCTGGCACTCAAAGGTTGCGGGCACGCCAAAGAACAGGGGTACTCCCGTCCGTCCGGCATACCACTCGACTCCAGTAAAGCGGTGACTGCAGTCGCGTGAAAATTTGATTGAAAGTTCCTGCTGGTGTTCTGCCAGCACGTTGATGCCAAAATGCCTGCCAATAGCAATGTGCGGCAGCACAGCCGATCTGTGGTCAATGCACACAAGTACTATGGGAGGTGACAGGGAGACACTGGTGAACGAGCTAACAGTGATTCCAAAGGGCAATCCATTCTCACCAAGAACGGTGGTTACAGTTACACCGGTTGGAAAGCGCGAGCATGCGCGCTTGAAATCATTCGGGTTGCAGCCCAAGAAATCCATAATTCGGGATGCTTATAGCAGGAAATGCTTTATGAGTTCTGTTCGGCCAGGTCCCAGGCCACCATACGGAGTTCACTGGTATAACGGCGTCCCTGATTATCAGGCAGCCAAACCTCATCTTGGGCGGGAAGCATTTCGGTCAGTGTGACTTCTCCATCCTTGCTATCGCGCACTGCCATGCGCCTGACCGTCTTGATGAAAACCTCTACATAGATGGGACTCTCGAAATCAAGATAAAAAGGTTTTACTTCTACGCGGACACGCACAAAGACAAAGCGCGGCAAGCCATGATGATGCATCCAGCGCCGCACCTCAAGAAAACGTTCATATTCTGCTTCGAGATGAATGAAATCCAGTTCATTTACCGGAAAGGACCATGTTTCACGGACCACCACCAGCTTGTCGATAGTGATGCGGGGCACATGCGGATGACGGCCGACGATTTTCATCAACTCAATCGTTGCTCCGGAAAAGAACTCTCCGAAAAACTCGATGATGTCAAATTGCAGGCTTCCATCCCAGCTTCGTACGATCAGGCCTTCCGGGGATTGCTCCACCACAAGAGCCCCGATTGGAATCACCTGTGACCGAGGCCCACCGGCGACCGGGCTGCTCGATATTTCCAGGTAATGATCATAAGGAGACACCAGCGCCTGGGAAGTGCGATTGGTTATGCGGGGCCAGTGCCGGGGCGGAACGGGCACTACACGGGATTGGGGAAGATCAGTCTGGAAAGCCTCGAATAGCTCTTCAGGTTTGTCATGCTGAGAAACGTCAAAGGAGGAGCGCAGGGTGTTTTCGGCCATGTGTACTTCACCCAGCACGAACAGGTAATCACCGCGGCGGATCGCATCCACGCTGGAAGCGGCGATCATTACATCAGGACTGTGATAACGTGCAAGCTGCCAGCCGGCTCCGGAGATCGCGAAGGAATTCTCCACGAGCGGTTTGAACACGGCACTTGTGTACTCCACCTGCTGCTTCTCCCAGGGTACTTCCAGAATAGCTTCCCATCGGCTCTGAAATTCCGGAACAATATCATTGAATAGCTTCTTTACCGGATCAAAAATCAACGGTTCGATCCTGGCAAAGAACTGCAGCATATCTACTTTTCGAGTCTGGTTCTTGTACGAGAGTTCTTCATAGATCTCGCGGAACCTTTCGCGAAAGGCAGCGGCAGCTTGATAGCTGAACCAGCGCGCGCTGTTCAACAGAAGAGCGAGAGGAGCACCGAGTGCTGCCAGAAGTTCCGGTCCAATCTCCACCTGCACATCCCTCTGGCAGTCGTGATAGACCAAAGTACGCGAGGCATACATTGATCCAGCAGATTTGGTAGCCGGGCGACTGGTCAGTCGAGTGAAGGTAGTGTCGAGTTCTTCGAGCGCCTGATCGAGTTGCTGTGGGTCGCCGAGCGAGCGGCCGATCTTTTCTCGTCCGCTCTCCAGCTGCTGCAATTCATCCAGGAGCGGATGGCGTAACTCTTCCTTCTCGATCTTCTGCAGCAGTTCTCGCAATTTCTGCTCCGGGCGCAAACAATACGGAACTTCCAGTGCCCAGGAGATGATGCCGCGCGTGGCGTAAACCTGCAGGATGCCATAGACCTGCCCCTCCGTGCGCACGCCATACTGAGGCAGGGCAATGATTGCCTGGGCAATCTCCCTGGCGGTCGATTCGCCAGTGCATTTTTTCAGGATGGCGGCATGAACCGCAGTAAGCTGAGAGACCGGTGCGGAAGAGTACAGCACGCCAGCTTCAACACGAAACAAGGGCAGCAGGCGGGGAGCAAACCAGGGCCGCAGTGACTTAATGGCGGAGATCTTGTCGGCGAGAGCTTCGATACACCAGTTTTCGAAAAAAACTGAAGATCTTGCCACCAGAGCAGATCCTGTGCGGACAGACAAAGAAGAGTTGCCGTTGACCAGTTTGGCCCAGCCTACAGGACCGAAGAAACCGATGGTGTCATTCTTCAGGCAGTAGCGCTGAAGATAATTGGCAACCATCTCTTCTTTCTGTCTCAAGTCTGAATTGCGCAGGTTGTCCGAGGATTTGCGCAGCAAGGGATCAAGCGCGGTGTGAATGGCGGTCCGGTTCTGCCACATCACCGCTTCGCGAAAACGGGGAGAGACTGCGAATTCGCGAGCAACCTTCGAGGTGAGGGCCGAAGCGGCAGCAAACTTTTGCTGAAAAATACTTCGTGATTTGCAGAGCTTTTCGAGCGTCTCACGAAAATAATCGATGATCTCCAGACCGTTGATTTCCGGCAATCGTTTCGGCGCTTTGCCGGATTTGATTTGATCCCGGGCCTTCAACAATGGGAGTCGGCGGTTTTTATCGTTCCACTGGTTCTGTTCGCGCAGGGCATCGAGGGCGGCGTTCACCTGGGCGAGCGCATTTTGTTGCGCCATCGAGGCAGCGTTATCCGCTTCCAGAACAGCGTCTGACGCATCAATGATTTCCCTGGGAGCGGAAAGTTGTTGTGGCAGATCAAAAGGAAAACCAGCTCCCCGCAGGCATATCCATCGCCAGAGGGCCCATGGTTCTCCGGGTATTTTTACGAGATGCTGCAGCGATGCATCGGTAGCATCCATTGCCAGGCTGGCATGCTGCCCGGTGGCGGGGTTCATAGAAGTCCTTTTACAGTTAAGCTGATTGAGTGTGACCTTCTTTTCCCATTTCGATAAATCTCGCCAGGGAGACGATTGTAGGCTCCTGGAAGAACAGGGCGAGTAATGGCATATCGCTTGGATACTCCTGCTGAATCTGGGTGATCAGTCTGGTAGCCTGGAGGGAATCGCCTCCCAGCGAAAAGAAATTGTCGTGAATGCCGATGGGTTGAACTCGCAGCGTATTCGTCCAGAGGTTGACGAGACACTGCTCCAGATCTGACTGGGGCGGCGCGAAATCATCGCGCTCGAGCTCTGCGACCTCAGGAATAGGAAGCACGGAGTAATCTCTTTTCCC
>DATDGH010000338.1:0-5083 GCA_036522215.1 Candidatus Angelobacter sp.
TCTCGATTTAAAACGCTCGGCAAATATTGCAACAGCCTTATATCGTCTTGCGCAACAAGATGGCGGAGACAGAATGAGAACTCACAGCAGTCCTTCAGGCATTTGGTAAATTTTCTTAGGCGGGCAACTGAATTTTATTCAAGCGTTGACCATTCAAAGCGTTACTTTCCGGTTGTCAAGAGAAAAGCAATGGCATCACCATGGGTTAAGAATCCTGCCTTCCGGTCTCCCAGTGGCTCCGCAATCGCAGAAGATACCCATGTAGGCCTAATGGCGGAAGCGTGTGAGAGTCGAACTCACCAGACCCAGCAGAGCTAAGTCTCGCCGGTTTTGAAGACCGGAAGGGTCACCGGACCCCCTGCGCTTCCGCGAGTTTCCAGTGTAACAAGAAGAAGCATTCAGCATTCAGCAGTCGGCACTCAGCCAATTTTGGTTTCCCTTGCTTTATCTGCTGCGATCGGCGTTAATCTGCGGCTGAGGCTGGAGTGATTCTCAGAATATCGTGCTTCACTTCCACCTGCCGCCCGGGAAACTGTGATTCGATTCGCTGCTTCAATTGCTCTACGGTGGGCGAGCCATTCTGGCCGTTGAGGCCGCGAGCGTCGTCCATAAGAATCACGTGCCCTTTTACCGGATGGCGCAAGATGGCCTCCAGTTCCGTTGTCAGCCGCTGTTTGTCACCTTGAAGACCGGCCCAGCCGTAGTAGCCTGCATCCAGCCAGAAGAGCGCAGGCTGGTTGAACTTCTTCAGCAGATCGGGCACAACCTGCTGGCTGTCGCCTTCCAGGATGTGAATATGCGGCCAGCGGGAAAATTTTTTTAGGGCCCGCTGTGCCAACTGGTGGTCAAATTCGACCAAATAGATCTGCGCGAAGCGGTTCTTCATGGCGGCCACCATCTCGCCATAGTAGGTGCCGGTTTCCACCAGCGTACGCAAACCGAATTTTTCCGCGTAATCGCGTACCGCGCGCTGCTTGACCAGATGCGGTGAGCGCACCGGCTGGCCGCGCAACTTCCAATACCAGTAGTCGGGGTAGTGTCCCAGCGCTTTGTAGACGCCATACAACGGCGTGCGCGCCAGCAGTTTTCGAAAGGCTCTCAAATGACCTCAGGTGCGCGCCAGCTCGTACAGGTACTCGACGTAGGAACGGGTTGCGCCGTCAATCCCTCGCACTTTCGGATTGCTGGATTCGATCACGTAATATTCATCCGGAGCGTGAGCGCCGCTGCCGTGCCCCAGGCCGAAGTGTCCTGCAGGCACCCGCAAAGGATCGCCGGTGAAGACGTAACCTGGCCACGAGCCGGCAAGCCGTGGCAACATCACAGGATCGATGCCCGAGCGCCGGTATACGGCCACCTGGGCACGCACCAGACCGGAGTCCGCCGCCGTGGTTGTGGGATCGTAGCCGCCACTCATGTTGGCCTCAATGTCTCCAAAGCCATGTTTGGCCAGGTGCGCCTTGAGCGCGGCCAGAGCATCAGCCGCCGTCATGTCCGGCACTAGCCGCAGATCGAGCTTGGCCACGGCCTTGTGAGGCAGAATTGTCTTGCCACCGGGACCGGTGTAGCCGCCCACAAGGCCTTCGATGTTTACTGTGGGTCGGGAAACCAGAAGCTCCAGCGACTCCCGCCATCCCACATCATGGAGCCAATGCTGCACGCCCAACTGCTTCTTGGTGACGTCCTCACTCAGGCGACTGGCCGCCTCTGCAATCATTCTCTTGTCCGACTCAGAAAGAGGCCGCGCTTTGTCGGCGAAACCTTCAATCGCAGGCGTGTTTCCATCGGCTGATACCAGGGTAGCAAGCGCCTGCACCAGATGCCACGCCGGGCTATCCACGCGCGCCTTGTTGCTGGAATGGATATCACGCACAGGTCCTTTGCCCCAGCGCTCGCCGCTGGAAACCAGTTCCAGCTCAACCACTCCCTTTGCGCCCAGCGTGATGGTGACCTCACCGTCAAGGCCCTGCGCGGGGAAGGGCATGAACACGCCATCGCAGCGTTTGAGGGCAGAAAGCACTTCAGGGCGGTGCACGATCTGAGGAAAATGGGGTGAAGCGATCTCCTCTTCGCCCTCTGCCACGAACACAAAATTCAGCGGAGGTTTTCTACCGGCGCCGCGCAGGGCGTGCAGAGCGGCAAGAAAAGTGGCTTCGGGTCCCTTCTGGTTCACGGCGCCGCGTCCAACCAGAATCTTGCCCAGACCCGGCTTGTCCACCAGCGCGGCATCGAACGGTGGCGAGGACCACTCGGACGGATCCACCTGCTTTACGTCGTACATGAAATACAGTCCGAGAGTGCGGGGCGCCCCGGCATCCAGCGTGGCAAACACTCCTGGATGGCCATCTGTGGGAATTTTGGTGACTTGATCGAAACCGGCATCGCGCAGCATGCGCATCATCAGGTCGCAGCCCTCAGTCATGCCTCGGTTCTCTGCCGCAATCGACGGCTGCCGGATCCACTGCTGGAGTCTTTGCACAGCTTCATCGTGGCGTTTTTCAATCTGCGCCCAAACCAGAGCAAGGTCTGCGTCCGCGGCGGAGGCCCGGCTCGGCCAGGCAAATGCCGCTGTGGTTGCCGCGGCGACGGTCAGAAAGTCTCTGCGATTCATGGCCCCTGAGCATAAAGTAATTTCGGATTCGCTGTCCACAATCTCCCGCATCAGGTGAATGATTGTTACACTAGAGAGCAGACCAGGTATCTGCAAATTATGTCAGCCCGCAAACGCCCACTCTCGTTCATTACGCTCGACGTGTTTACCTCTGTACCGCTGGAAGGCAATCAACTCGCGGTCTTCACCGATGCCGATGGCCTGAGCGACGATGACATGCAAGCCCTGGCGCGGGAGATGAACCTCTCTGAGAGCACCTTCATCTTTCGCCGGGACTCAGCCACGGAGCGGGAACGCGGCGTTCGGGTCCGCATCTTTACCGTGGACGAAGAGCTTCCTTTTGCCGGCCATCCAACGCTGGGGACAGCGATGGTGCTGCACCGCGAAAGCCCAGGCACCGACACCATCTACCTGGACCTCAACATCGGCAGGATTCCAGTGCAGTTCACTCGCCGTAATGGTCTTTCGTTCGGGCAGATGACGCAACGCGATCCCGAGTTCGGGCAGCGGCATACCCGCGAGGATGTGGCCCGCGCTGTCGGGATTTCCCTGGATGACATCGCCGATGATCTGCCCATCCAGACTGTCAGCACCGGAAATGCTTTTGCCATGGTGCCGCTCAAGTCGTTGTCTGTGTTGCAGAACCTGGCGCCCGCATGGGCTCAGATGCACACCTACTTGAAGAAGACAGACGCCAGGTTTTTTTATTTTGTCTCGCGCCAGGCCGGAGAGCCCGAAGCCCGGATGCAGGCGCGGATGATCTTTTATCGCGGGGAGGACCCGGCCACCGGCTCGGCCGCGGGACCGTGTGCGGCGTGGGCTGTGCAGTATGGATTGGTCCCTGCTGACGAACAGGTGCTCTTACTGCAGGGCGTGGAAATCAAGCGCACCAGCAGAATTCATCTAGCTGCGGGAAAAATAGATAATAAAATAGTAAACATCAGAGTCGGGGGAAACGCGGTGGAGGTGGCCCGGGGAGAACTATCCTGCTAAGCGTGCCTGGTGAAAGGCCATGTTTTCCGCGAGTTTTTCATCGCAGCGTGTGGTGCGCAGAATTTCCACATCAGTAATTCACCTATTGGCTTACACGATACTTTACAGAAAGTTTTTCAGGGCCTAAGATTCGTGAGTTTTTCTTTACCAGATTTGCCCAGCCAAAAATAAATAGGAATCACATCCGCGGGCGGACCGGCTCTGGCGCGTCCATGGATGCGAAAGGATTCTCAGGGAGAATATGCGGCCAAAACGAACGATCCTTTGTGTAGACGATAATGAACAGTCTCTTTCCATCAGAAAAATCATGCTGGAAACCCGCGGCTACCGCGTGGTGGCCTGCACTACCGGCCGCGAAGCCCTGGAAATCTTCAGGAATGGCGGCATCGACCTGGTGCTGAGTGATCTCATCATGCCTGATCTGGCCGGCGACAAGCTGGTGGCTGCCATCAAGGATGTTTCTCCGGAAACTCCCGCCATCCTCTTCTCCGGGAAGGTCAAGGTTTACGAGAAGGACACGCGGGCAGATGTCTTCCTTCCCAAGGGCATGTACGCGCCCGTGGAGCTTCTGGAGCGCATCCGTACCTTGGTGATCAAAAGGCGCGGCCCAAAGAAATCTTCCACTCTCGCAGTGGAGAGGTTCAAGCAGGCAAGCTGACGAGCAAGCCCGGCGGCCCATACTGCTTCATCCAGATCTTCGACCGTATCAGCGATAAAAAGGTGCTCAGCCGCCGCGGCAGGTGATCCGAAAGCCGCTAAATTTTGCGGTTTGATAACATTAAGTTGTCATCAACCTGTGCCCGCCATCATCCAAGTCGATAACATCACCAAGGTTTATCGCATCGGCAAAGTTGAGGTTCCGGCTTTGCGCGGCGTGAGCTTTCAGGTGCAGCAAGGCGAGTTTGTCAGTATCGTCGGGCCTTCCGGCAGCGGCAAATCAACGCTGTTCTACATCATGGGCGGGCTGACCGGGCCAACGTCAGGACGCGTGCTCATCGACGGCGTCGACTTTGCGCACCTCTCCGATGGCCAGCGCACGGATATGCGGAAGCGCAAGATCGGCTTCGTATTTCAAAAATTCAACCTGCTGCCCACGCTCACGGCCAAAGACAACATCGCCATTGCCCGCGAGATCGCCGGACGCAACGGCCAGGACCTGGAATTTGAGAAAGGCGTCACGCAGCTGTTGGGGATCGCCGACAGGATGGACCATCGCCCGTCAGAACTCTCCGGAGGCGAGCAGCAGCGCGTGGCGCTGGCGCGTGCCCTCATCAATCATCCGGCGATTGTCCTGGCGGATGAGCCCACCGGCAACCTGGATTCGCAGAATTCAGAGATCGTGCTCCAGATGTTGCGCCAGACCAACCAGAAATTCGGCCAAACTGTGCTCATGATTACTCACAATCCCGCAGCCGCCAGCATCGGCGACCGCATCATCCACATGCGCGACGGCCTGGTTGTAAGCCCGTCTGAAGATCC
>DATDGH010000339.1:0-2014 GCA_036522215.1 Candidatus Angelobacter sp.
GGAATTGAAGTAGACATTCTGGCTGAGGGCGAGTTGGATCTATCTGATTCGGTGCTGGAGCAGATGGACGTAGTGATTGCCAGCGTTCATTCCCATTTTCAGCAGGAGCCGCAACAGATGACGGATCGCCTTCTCCGTGCCATCAGTAATCCCAATGTATCTCTGGTCGGCCACCCCACAGGAAGGTTGCTGCTGCGGCGTGAGGGCTACAACTTTGATTGCGAGAAAGTTTTTGCTGCTGCCGCACAAGCCGGAGTGGCCATGGAACACAATGCTTATCCCGATCGGCTCGACCTTCGTGACCAGCACCTGCGTATGGCCAAGTCCAAAGGCGTGAAGTTCGTCATCAATACGGACGCGCACCACACAGCGCATCTGGAGAAAATTCGCTACGGTGTTCTCCAGCTTCGGCGGGCGTGGCTGACGAAGAATGACATACTGAATACCCTGCCACCCCAGGACTTTGCCAAAGCCATGCGCAGAGGCCGTCCTGTGCTGGCCAACGTCTGATCTGTTGCTCGTCGCCGGAAATTTTGGCAACTTTGGCAATTACCAATCAAGTACAATCCTGCATCTCACAATTAAGAGGTTGAGGGAGGAGCTCTATGCCTGAGAACGCCAATCCTGCGCCGCCGGCGCCTAAGGGGCCAGCGCCCCCATCTGACGCCGGTCACATTCCCATGACCGAAGAGATGGACAGCGCAAAGTGGACGCTGCCTCCCGTGGTGCCCATCCTGATTGCGGTGGTGGCAGTCGCGGTTGTGATTGCCGTAGTTGCTTTCAGCAACCGGCCCAAACCCTATTCCACCGGAAATATCTCTAAAGTTCTTGCTGTCGAAAACGCGGACAACGTGCTGGTGGCGGTTCACGTGAATGTCAACAATGCAAAAACAGATGACTACCTGTGGATTAAAGACATCAGTTGTGATCTGCAGGCTGCCGATGGTCACAAATATACCGATACGGCAGCTCCGGCGGTCGATCTGGATCGCTATCTGCAGGCGGCTCCACCGTTAGCCGAAGGAAGGATTCCTCCTCTGCGGGCGGAGATGAAGATTCCCGCCCGGAAATCCCAGGCCGGCATGGTGATTTTTGCTTTTCCCGTGACCAAGGACGTCTTTGACGCCCGCAAGTCGCTTACCGTACATATCAATTTTCACGATCATTCTTCCCTGACGGCGAATTAGAAAGCTTTCTTCCTCTTTGTCGCGCGGGAGCACCCGGAATTTACACCCCTGCTCAAAGAACGCTTGACTTTGAATATCTGCTGTGCAGAATGGGTGTCTACAAAAATGCTGCAGTTCAGCATTTTTTATGGACTCTATATGCGAACGGACGTTCGTTTGCTTAAAATCCTTCATCCCCTCGGAGGACCTATGGCACGCTCTCGGCTTGCAGCTCTTGTCTTAGCAATTCTGACCGCTTTCATTTCCGTATCTGCTCACGCGCAGGTCTCCATCGCTCAGGCGCAATTGAATGGAACAGTCCGGGACCAGACCGGCAGCGTTATCCCGAATGCCAATATAACCCTGCACGATATCGACACAAACCATCTCTACACGGCACACTCCAACAGCTCAGGCTATTACTTGCTGGCCAATGTGCCACCCGGCAACTATGAATTGACTGCCGAAGCTCCCGGTTTCGGCAAATACAAGCACACGGGAATTGTCCTGACCGTGGGCCAGGTGGCCACCATTGATGTGGGAATGAAAGTAGCTCAAGCCAGCGAGGAACTGACGGTCACAACGGAAGCGCCGGTCATCGAGCCGACGCGCACTGAAGTGAGCCAGGTGATTGCCACTGAGCAGATTCAAAGCCTGCCCATCAGCGGACGGTTGTTTACGGATTTCGCGTTGCTCAGCCCCGGCGTCACCACCGGACGCATCGGCCTGCAATCCACCTTTACGGATCCCTCCGTCACCCGCATCTCCTTCGGCGGACAGCGCGACTTGAACAACAGCGTCACCGTAGACGGCGCAGACAACATCAATACTGCTACCGGTTCGCAGCG
>DATDGH010000340.1:0-3212 GCA_036522215.1 Candidatus Angelobacter sp.
TCATCGCTACGCGATGAACGTCTGCCTACGGCCCGCGATTCGCAAGCGAATCGCAAGACTCTGATACTACCTGGCAGGCTCGCGAAAAAACGGTTGGCAGACTCTATAATCCAAAGCGTCATGCGCAATTGTTACGCGTCCATTCTCTTTCTTGTTCTCGCTGTTACCGCCTGCATTTCCCAGACCGAAGCCTCAGCCTCTGCCTGCAATGCTCCTCCACATGATGCCGTTGGCTACGTTTCGCTTCCCGGACGCCCATTTGGGATCGCAGTGACCAAAGACGGTTGTGATGTGTTTGTGGCGGTCATGGGCCAGGGGCGCAGGTCGAGCAGCGGTATCGCGCTGCTGCGCCGAGCCGAAGGAAAGACCAGGATGGAGAAGTTCTTTTCCCTGGAGGGCAAGGCGACGGACATTGTACTCACCCACGACCAAAAAATGCTGATTGTGGCTGGCGGCCAGGATGTAGCCTTCATGGATGCCGAGCGTATGCTCGCGCACAAAGGAGATCCGGTGCTGGGCTACATGACGGATGCAGACGCGGCCGGCAGCATTAATGTCAATGTCACCCGCGATGACAGATTTCTTTTCGTCAGTGATGAAGGCTCAGCCAGCATTCGCGTGATTGATCTGGAGAAGGCCCGCAACGAGAAATTTTCCTCGAAGGCCGTGATTGGCAGAATTCCCGTCGGCATTGCTCCGATCGCTCTTGTCTTCTCGCCCGATGGAAAAGTCCTGTACACCACATCAGAGGCTTCTCAGGCGAGCCTTGGCTGGGGCAACAAATGCAAAGTGGAAGGCGAGGCAGGCGGAGGGCAGGCGTTACTTCCGGAGGGGGCGGTGATCGTGGTGGACGTGGAAACGGCGAAGACTGATCCCGAGCATTCCGTCCTCAAATGGCTGGAAGCCGGATGCAGTCCGGTGCGCGCGGCCATCTCACCCGCAGGAGATTTTCTCTATGTCACAGCACGCGCCAGCGATGCCGTACTGGTATACGCGACCGCGCGAATGGTGAGCGATCCCGCCCACGCTCTGGTGGCGACCGTGCCAACGGGCAAGGCGCCGGTGGGAATCACGATTGCTGATGGCGGCAAGAAGCTGATGGTGGCGAACTCCAATCGCTTTGGCGGCAGCGGCAATCAGACGGTCACTGTGATTGATGCCACCAAAGTTTCCAGCGGGCAGGCGGCGGTCCTGGGCACAATTCCCGCACAATCTTTTCCCCGTGAATTCGCTTCTTCTCCGGATGGGAAGACGATTTTTCTTTCCAACTTCAGTTCCAATTCGTTGGAAGTGATTGACCTCGCTCGAGTGGAATTGAAGTAACAGCAAAACCTTTTAGCCGCGAATGAATGCGAATCAACGCGAATTGTGAGCCGGCCAGGCGCGCGAGAATTCTGTAGTATATAGCAAGCCCTTAATAATCAGTAGGTTAGCTGCATCCATTTTCTTGCCGATTTTTCTTGACAAATATTGCAGATTGGAATATTAATATTGCTGATTGCAATATGAGACTCGGCGAGAAATTACGGTATCTGCGGCTGATGGAAGGCAATCTCCGCGGGCTTAGCCACGAGATGACGCAGCAGGAAGTGGTGAAAGCCATCCGGCGAGAGTTGGGACAGGGGATCAGCCAATCTTATTTGTCGCAGATAGAAAACGGCGCCCGCCCGCATTTGACCACCAAGACGCGTTCGCTGCTTTCGCGGTTCTTCAAGGTCCATCCGGGATACCTGGTGGACGATCCCGAGGGCTTTCATACCGAACTGCTGTCTGATGTGAGCGCGCTGGAAGACAAACTGGACTTGTGGCTGATCCAGGGAGCGGAGAGGTTCCGCGGCGATGCACCGGTGAGCCGGGCATTGCTGAACCTGGCCAAGCATGAGGACTCAAGGCGCTGCCTGGTGCTGCTGGATGCCATCCTGGAAACGCCGCAGTTGGTTGAAAGATTGCTGAATGTTTTGCGTCCACAAGAAGAGAAGAGTGTGCCGGAACTGCTGGAGGCCTAAATGAGCTGGGAAACCTTTTATCTCATTTGTTTCGCCGGTGGATTTCTGTTCAGCGTGCTTTCGTTCCTGAGCGGAACGTTGAGCCTGCACCTGCATCTGCCCAAATTCATGGGACTGGGAGACGGCGGACATGGAGCAATCCACGCCGGCGGTGGAGCGCACGTACACGGAGTTGCGGGGCATGGAGCGGCCAGCGGCCATCACGGAAGTGCGAAGGCCAGCAGCCATGGTGGACACTTTTCGTTCTTCAATCCCATCACCATGGCGGCATTTCTTACCTGGTTCGGGGGCACGGGATATCTGCTGGTGCACCTGCGCCATGTCTGGGTTTTTACCGGTCTTCTTCTTAGTACAGGGGCGGGCATGGTTGGAGCAGCCATTGTGTTCTGGTTCGTGGCCAAGGTGCTGATGGCAAATGAACGCGCACTTGATCCACTGGACTACGAGATGGTGGGAGTGCTGGGCAAGGTGAGCAGTTCCATTCGCAGTGGCGGGACAGGCGAGATCATTTTTTCCCAGGAGGGCGTGCGCCGTCCATGTGCCGCTCGCTGTGAAACAGGTGAATCACTGGCCAAAGGCGTGGAAGTTATAGTCACAAAATATGAACGCGGAGTGGCTTATGTACGGCCATGGCAGGAGCTGGCCGACTCGGCGGGAATCGCCGCAACAGAGGAACAAACAAAACAATAACCTCGGAGGGGGGAGGACGTTATGCAAGGGATAGCGACTGTCTGGATTGTCGTTGGATTGAGCGTAGTGGCATTCATGGCTTTGGTAGGAATGCTGGCCAGGCTGTTCCGTAAAGCCGGGCCGCACGAAGCCTTGATTGTCTACGGTTTCAGAGGCACGCGCACGGTTATCGGGCGCGGTACGGTGATCTTTCCTATGGTGGAAAGCTATCGCCTGCTTTCGCTGGAGTTGATGTCATTCGACGTTGCTCCGCAACAGGACCTTTATACCAACCAGGGCGTGGCGGTGACGGTGGAAGCGGTGGCGCAGATCAAGGTGAAATCTGATCCGGTCTCCATCCAGACTGCCGCCGAACAATTTCTCACCAAGACACCTGACGAGCGCGAAGGGCTGATCCGGCTGGTGATGGAAGGCCACCTGCGCGGAATTATCGGGCAGCTCACAGTGGAGCAGATTGTGAAGGAGCCGGAGATGGTGGCCGATCGTATGCGCTCCACCTGCGCCGACGACATGAGC
>DATDGH010000341.1:0-8557 GCA_036522215.1 Candidatus Angelobacter sp.
GTGACCTGCTGGAGCCCACCACTTCATATCTCTCCGTGGTGGAGTTGGGCCTCTATGAGTCTTCTGTAAAAATGTATCGCAATCTTCAGGAACAGGGAGTTGAGCCGAACTCGCCGGAATGGAAGGCCGTGATCCAGGAAACGGTCGACCGCCAGATTGAGGCCATGCGTCCGCGCCTCTATCCGCAGATTCCGCCCGCCCGCTACATCTGTTTCTATCCCATGGACCGGCGCCGCGGGGAAGATAAAAACTGGTATCAGTTGCCCATCGAGGAACGCCAGCGGCAGATGGAAGAGCATGGCATGATTGGTCGAAAATATGCGGGCATCGTTAAACAGATCATCACCGGCTCCATCGGCTTTGACGATTGGGAATGGGGCGTTGATCTTTTCGCCGATGATCCGTTGGAATTCAAGAAACTGATCTACGAGATGCGCTTTGATGAAGTCAGCGCGGTGTATGCGCTCTTTGGAACGTTCTATGTGGGAGTGCGCTGTCCGGCGTCAGGACTGGGTGAACTGCTGGAAGGGAAGTTGCCGGAATAGGTACGCACCACCTGGCATTCAGCATGACCCGCTGGGCGGTTCTACTGGCCGTAAAAAGGCTGGACGGAAGGGATGTAGCACAGCAGGGCAAGCCGCAAAGAAAAATGCGTTGCTGAATCTCCGACGAACCGTTCGGTTAAGAAAAGAAGCCGGTGCTGCCCCAAACGTTGGCCTCGTTGTCGCACTCCTTAAACCTAGACGCTCTGCTGTCCCGAAGTCCCCATTAAGCGAGGGCGCGCAGTCATCAGCGCGCTCGTTGGGGTACAGGGAGCCGCCCCGCCCAAGCTTCGGTTCCACCAAGCCGTCGGCAATACTGGAGCCACTAAGAATCTTTGGGTAACACCGCGATCCATGTTTTGTGCCTGGTTTTGATTTTAAATTACCCAATTACCAAATTACTCAATTACCCAATGACTCCGAAGCTGTCTCCGTACCAACGAGCCTAACTACTGCTCATGCTATTCTCTTCTCATGGCGGTTAAGGCGATCCAACTGGGCCAGGTATGGCGGAACGACCAGAGCGGGCGCGATTTTCTGGTGACCAAGCTTTATAGCGAGTTGTTTACGCAATACGCCATGCTGCGTCCCGCCGACGCCAGCGCCCCGGAAGCTGATACCATCCGCCTAAAAGTGGCTAAAACTGCCGATGGCGTAAACCTTCCTGGCTACACATTCACACAGGACCTCCAGGACTTCTGAAGCTTCTCCATGATTGAAAAAATCATTGCAGCGCTGGCTGCGTTTGTGATCGCAGTCATCTCCAAAACAGGGTATCTGGGCCTGGTGGCCCTCATGACCATCGAATCAGCCTGCATTCCTTTGCCTTCAGAGATCATCATGCCTTTCGCCGGATATCTGGTCTATACCGGGCAATTCAATCTGTTCTGGGCAGCCACCGCAGGCGCCATCGGCTGCAATGTAGGTTCTGTGATTGCTTACGAAATTGGCTATTATGGCGGACGTCCGCTGATCGAAAAGTACGGTTCCTACCTGCTGATGAATCGGCACGATCTGGAACGCGCCGATCATTTTTTTCAGAAGTTTGGCTCGTTGGCCGTATTTATCGGCCGGCTGCTGCCCGTCGTCCGGACCTTCATCGCATTGCCTGCCGGCGTGGCTCGCATGCCGCGCCTGCGCTTTCATGTCTACACCTTCATCGGTTCATGGCCTTGGTGCTTTGCCCTTGCCTGGGTTGGAATGAAGATGGGTGAACGCTGGCATACCGACCCGCGACTGGCTCACTGGCTGCACCGCCTGGACGCGGTCATCGTGTTGTTGCTGCTGGCGGCAGTAATTTGGTTTATGCGCTCGCACTGGAAAAACCGCGTGCGCGTTCCGGCTTAGGCAGAGGATACAATTCGATAATGACTCAAAAAGACGAGCCCCCGAACTAAGGAGTTGGAACAGGCGTGGAACCAGGAAATTGCCCGACGCATTCAAGATCTCGACTTAGGTAAGGCGAAGACAATCCCGTGGGAAGAGTTGCGCCGCCGCATTGCGGCCCGGTTGAATAAGCAGCAGTAAAGAATTTTCTATTGTTGCTTTCCAATCATTCCGCCGGCTTTCCTTTCTCTGTGCCCTCGCTGTTCATCAGTTGCCTGTCCTGAGGTGAAGCCGAAGAATCTCGCTGTGGTGAGGTTTTGATTTTCTTTTGATTCTTCTCCGTGTGCTTCCGTACTACGGATGCTCGATTTCTTCTTTGTTTACGCAAATTTTCCTCGCCTTTTCTTCGTACTTTTTAAATTCGCGTTGTTCGCGTCAATTCGCGGCTAAATGGTTTTGATCTGCGGCCAGCTGCGGAAATTTGCGGCAAATCAGGCGGGCCTGTTTGCAAACTCCTGTCCGATACGAGAAGATAACAAGTTTCCACTCAATCCAAGGACATATACATGGCATCTACGTCATCTAATGCCGGCAGCAAGCAGCCCGGCCAAATCACTCCCGCCAAAGGAAAACTGGGAGTCATGATTCCCGGCATGGGCGCAGTGGCGACTACATTCATCGCCGGCGTCGAGGCCGTGCGCAAAGGCATCTCTCAGCCCATCGGATCTCTCACCCAGATGGGCACCATCCGCCTGGGCAAGCGGACGGAAGGACGCTCGCCCAGAATAAAAGACTTTGTCCCGCTCGCTAACCTCAAAGATCTGGTTTTCACCGGCTGGGACATCTTTGAAGAAGATGCCTATGAAGCCGCCATGCATGCCGGGGTTCTCGAAAAAGACCTGCTTGCCAGGATCAAACCGTTTTTGAAGTCCATCAAACCGCGCAAGGCGGTTTTTGATCGCAATTACGTCAAGAAGCTGGATGGCCGGCACGTGAAGAAGGGCCGGAACAAGATGGAGTTGGCCGAGCAGGTGCGGGCTGACATTCGTGAATTCAAAAAGAAGAACCGTTGCGACCGGCTGGTGATGATCTGGTGCGGCTCCACTGAGATTTTCCTCACCCAGACGGAAGTCCATTCTTCACCTGCGGCCTTTGAGCGCGGCCTCCACAAAAACGACGAGAACATTGCTCCCTCCATGATCTACGCCTACGCGGCCATGATGGAAGGCGTTCCTTTTGCCAACGGTGCTCCCAATCTCACCGTGGACATTCCCGTCATGCTGGAGCTGTCACGGCGAAACCACGCTCCTATTGCAGGAAAAGATTTCAAGACCGGCCAGACCCTGCTGAAGACGATTCTGGCCCCGGGGTTTAAGGCACGCATGCTGGGCTTGAGTGGCTGGTTCTCCACCAACATCCTCGGCAATCGCGATGGCGAGGTTCTGGAGGATCCTGGATCCTTCAAGACCAAAGAGGAGTCCAAGCTCTCCGTCCTGGAGCACATCCTCCAACCCGAACTCTATCCTGTACTGTACGGAAACATTACCCACAAGGTCCGCATCAACTATTACCCGCCCCGTGGTGATAACAAAGAGGGTTGGGACAACATCGATATCTTCGGCTGGCTCGGGTATCCCATGCAGATCAAGGTCGATTTCCTCTGCCGCGATTCCATCCTGGCCGCCCCCATCGTGCTCGACCTGGTCACCTTTCTCGATTTGGCCCAGCGCAGTGAAGAGCTGCGCGGACTGGGCATCCAGGAGTGGCTGAGCTTTTATCTGAAATCTCCCATGACGGTCCCGGGCCTTTATCCCGAACACGATCTTTTCATCCAGTCCATGAAGCTGAAGAATACCCTGCGCCATCTCCGCGGAGAGGAAATGATCACCCACCTGGGCTTGGAATATTACGATTGAGCGAATCGGATGGCGACGTTTGGTTTTCCGATATCCCGATATCCCGATTATTCGAACCCGGGGCAGGAACTAAGCATCGTAGTTATGGGATGTGGCGCCGGGTCACTGCCGTTTGGTTCCTGCTGCTATTTATAGGTGTCCCTGTCTGGGCGGTGGATGGTACTTTTCAGGGCCGGGTCATCGATCCCCCCTCAAATCAACCTCTTCGCTACGGCTGGATCTACGTCCAGGGCCGTAATCACATGCTGCGGCGCGTAGAAGTCTCCCACGCCCACATTATCTTTGGTGACAATGTCCCTGTCAGCCAGCGGCGCAAGTGCAACGTGGAATGTCTCACTGCCGGCCTGGAAGTTCGCGTCACCGCAGAACAGGACGGCGCCGGCGAGTGGCGGGCCAAGCAGGTAGAGATTCTCAAGCTGACCACTCGAGTGGTTTAGGGTCGAATTTAGGGTCGAATCCCGCGCAGCGTGAGAGAGGTTCCTACCGCTCCGTAATCGCCAAATGCGATCACTGCTTGAGGGATCCCGATCACGGCGATCACGGCGATCTCGTGCGATCACGGCGATGTTTACAGGGACTTTACGCCCCTGGCTGGCTGGCGCGCCTAAAATGTTTGTGCAGAGCTGGAAAACTAGCACAATCCATTCTGTATCCAACGTAACTGGGAGATCTTGAAGAAATAACGTTATGTTCAGGCGTATAATGAGCGTATCCTGTCCCGTGGATGGGCTCGTTTGAGCAGGAGTGTATCCATGAAAACCCGTGCCTCTTTCCTTTCAGTATTGGTGGCGTTGGCAATAAGCCTGTCAGTCTCCGCTTTGGCCCAAGATAATCAGAATCAAGGCGCTCAAAACCAGACCACAACCAGCCAGCAGCAAACCACAACCAACCAGCAACCTACTGCGCAGACCACCACTCCAGCTCAGAGTCAGACCACGGCTCCAGATCCCGCCCAGACCGCAACTCAGACTCCGGCTCAGAACCAGACTCCAGCCCCGGACCAGGGCCAGACCAGCAAAGACCAGACCGCAACGCAGACTCCAGCTCAGAACCAGACTCCGGCCACGGACCAGGGCCAGACCAGCAAAGGCCAGACCAGCAAAGATCAGAAAGAACAGAAGATCAAGCACGATGGCAGCAAGAATGACGTCGACGCCATCGGCAACCGCAAGGTTGGCGGCATGGACTGGTACTCAATTGAGAAGGAAATACGCATCGGCAAAGAGTACGCCCAGCAGCTCGAGCAGAGCATGAGAATGGTCCAGGACCCGGTGATCAGTGAGTACGTCAACCGAATCGGCCAGAACCTGGTGCGCAACTCTGATGCCAAGGTCCCATTCACCATTAAAGTGGTGGACGATGACAGCGTGAACGCTTTCGCCCTTCCCGGTGGTTTCTTCTATGTCAATACAGGATTGATCCTGGCGGCCGATGAAGAGGCCGAGCTCGCCGGCGTGATGGCCCATGAGATTGCCCACGTTGCTGCCCGTCATGCCACCCGCGGAGCCACCCGCGCCGAACTCGCTAACCTGCTCAGTCTGCCGCTGATTTTTGTCGGTGGAGGCATCGGCTACGCGGCCCGCGAGGCCGTTGGCATCGGGCTGCCCATGACTTTCCTGAAGTTCTCCCGTGGATTTGAGGCAGAGGCCGACTACCTGGGACTGCAATACATGTACAAAGCTGGCTACGATCCCAACGCCTTTGTCAATTTCTTCGAAAAGCTGCAAGCGCAAGAGAAGAAAAAGCCAGGCACGCTGGCCAAAGCATTTTCTACTCATCCGCAAACACCGGATCGCATTCAGAAATCACAGCAGGAGATCGCCACCATCCTCCCCCCGCGCGATCAGTACATCGTGACCACCTCTGAATTTGACCAGGTGAAGGCCCGTTTAGCTGCCCTTGAAAATCGCCATCACCTTGAAGACCAGAAGGACAAAAACAAGCCGACCCTGCGCCGGACAGCAGGCAACGGCAAGGACAGCAAGGATGGTAAAGATTCAGGCGACGACCGTCCCACTCTGCACCGTCGCGATCAATAACGTACCCTGGATTCTCTTCACTACAGGCGGCCCTTCGGGCCGCCTGTAGTGTTTGCGTGAGTGCATATTACTTGCTCGGTTTTGTGTCGGCTAACTGCAGGAGCGTGTCCGGGTTTTCTTTGTTGAAGGCAACCGTAATCTTTTGCGGAGTTGTTTGGCCCGGATCGTAGCTTACTTGAACCCCGTTGTTTTTCGCGTCTATCTTGACGTTTTTAACGCCTTCGACTTGCAGCATGCTCTGCGTAATGAGCCCCATGGTTTGACTGCAGCTTGCGCTGACCGTACCGTCCTTCGCAAAGCGCAGCAGAACGCTGGCGCGTTCCTGCTTGGTCGTTTCGGACTTGGCCTGACCTGACGCCAATCCGGCGCAGCCCAGCAACGCGACCAGCGCGGCTACAATGGTGTAGTTCTTCCAGTTCATGCTTTTTATTCTCCTTCCATTACTTCTAATCTATCTCTACCCTCTGCAAAGAATCCGTCACTCAAAGCCACGACCAGCGAGTTTATTGGAAAACGAATTGATGAATCTCTCCCTTGCGAACCGCATCCAGGAAGTCCTGGACGTTGTATGCTTTTCGCTCAGCCAGATCCGGGTGCAAGGCCAGCCATTTTTTTTGGTCCTCTTCCGAACTGAAGAGGTTGTTGATTCCTCAACCGCCACCGAGGAAAACTCTTGTTGTAGCCGGTTCAAGATCCTTGACCCGGGAGTTTTCAAAAACCAGGTGGATTCGCTTGCCGCTGTACTGGCTTGCATCGTCTATCGTTACCGCCTTGTCTTTCAGTTCGCCGCTGACCAGCAGCATATAATCAATCGCTCAATAGACCTCGAAGGGCTTCTCTCCTTCCACTTGAACGCGGTGATTCATGAAGGTAATACGCATTGCTCCCTCCCAGTCCAGGTATCGGTCCTCTGCCATGCGATAGCCGAGGCCCTTGACCGCCGGATCAGGCCGAATGATTCCAAAGCGCTCTAACATTCTTAGCGCGTCACTCATAGCGGACTCGGAGACTCCCAGAGTGTGGCCGAACTCCTCTCGTGTGGGCGGAGGCTGATTCTCACGCTCGGCCCTGCTCATAATTTGAGCAATCCGTTTTTCTGTTGGGCTCAAGCTCGCGGTTTCCCATCCGAAAGTCCGTAAAGTTCGATGTAATCGGGGATTGTTCCGCAGGAAGATGCCGATTGCGTATCGGTCGTCTGAGGAATATTGCCCGCCCACGTTCTGCATTGCCAGCTCAACTCCAGTGATGCGACTAGGCCGATTCCAGTCATTCAGCATGTAATCCAGGACTTTCTGTTGTTTATCGGTCAACGCCGCCAAGGCCGTCGGTTGCGTTGCCACCTGGCTCACCACGGGGAGCGCGGTGGCTAAAATCAACATGATAGATGTCACCAACCTGGACCAACTCATTCAACCACCTCCAAAGACTTTTCCAACAACAGCTTTTGCATGTCAGTTTCGATCTGTTCCTGTTTCTGGGGGTATGTTCCGGTGTACTTCTTGTAGATTTGCCCTTTGCGATTGACCAGGAACGTTGTAGGAAATCCCCAGATGCCGCCGAAGCCCTGCTCCACCTTGTCGTCCCCGACCACGACCGGATAGGTGATCTTGAGCCTTTTAACGTCAGGTTTGATGTCGCTGGCCCACCCTGACCGTATGGTCACACCCAGAACCACAAGACCTTTGTCCCGGTATTGCGCATAAAAATTGTTCCACTGCGGAATTTCCGCGATGCATGGCGCGCACCAGGTGGCCCAGAAGTCCACCAGAACCACTTTGCCTTCGAGCGCTTTGGAGGTAAGGCGAGCACCATCCACCGATTCCAGATCGAAGGACGGGACAGGTTGCAAAGTCTGGGCACGGGCAGTCGGCAGGAATCCGCTTACTCCGGCCAGGATGCAACATACAGCCAGCAAATTGCGCCCGATCTTGAGGTCTCTCTTGCCACCGCGAAGCCCAATTGCCATAGCCTTAGCCCTTTTCCGCACCATCCTCGCAGAGCAGAGTAATTCAAGACCCCTCACCTGTGCATGTGCGATTCGTCAGGGGCGCTATCCATGACTTTCGGCACGGTCAACGCCGTTAGACTGGGGCGTATACTCTGAGCGTCGGATGACACTTAGTCCAAGCTCGCAGCGCTTGTTTCGGGTTGCTCTGCTGGGCACCATGTCCACTCCCCTGGTTCTGGTGCTGGTGAGCCTGGTTCGGCATCCGGCTTCGTTTGGAAAAGAGCGGATCCTGCTCTGGCTTAGTGCTTACGCAGTCTTTACCATTGTTTTCTGGCTGGCAGCCAGGCAGGGCGAAAAGTTGTCTCGCGCCTGGCTTGCCGTGCCCCTGGTAGTCGAGACCGGACTGGTGTTGCTGATGGTCAACACCATCTGCAATGGCTACGAGGGAGCACTGTTGGTTGTAGTCGCCGGCCAGCTCGCTCCGGTGTTCTCCTTGCCCATCTCTCTGAGCTGGGTGGGCGCGCAGACTCTACTCATGGGTTTGGTGATTCGTTCGCGTTTTTCCCTGGAGATCGCGTTAGCGCTTTCCGTATCCTGGTTTGGCTTTCAGGTTTTTACCGTGCTCATGTCGTACGCAGCCACACGCGAAGCCATAGCCAGAAACGAACTGGCCACGCTGAACGCGGAGCTCAGCGCAACTCAGCAGTTGCTGGTAGACAGCGGCCAGGTAGCAGAGCGCATGCGCCTTGCTCGCGAACTGCACGATTTGGTTGGTCACCACTTGAC
>DATDGH010000342.1:0-1981 GCA_036522215.1 Candidatus Angelobacter sp.
GCCGGTGAACGATAGAGAGTTCTACAGCCTTGGTAACAAGGCCCCCGATTCTGTATCCAATGTTTCGATGCAGGACACACTTTCACGCTGCTCTGAATGCCAGGTCCAGCTAACTCGCTTCAGTGCGAAGGTCAGGGGCTATCGCGCTGCAGTCAATAGGCTGGACTCGTGCGTTGCCGAGGGCTTCAACTTGGCCTACGAAGTTGCTGAATGCGCAAGAGAGGCTTTAGAGCACGCATGCACTGCACTGGAGAATCACATCGCGGAACATGGTGCGTTTTACGAATCGGCAACCCGTTTATCAAAAACGCCGGGGCTCAACCGGTCAGCAAGCCTGGCAAGATTGACTGTGGATTGACCCTATTTATCTCTCAGAACCTGCATGCTCGTTTTCGCGGCTCCCGCTATCTTGATGTGCCGCGAGGCTTTTTCCCGAGAAACACCGCTCACTACCACGGGGCTCTACTTAGGCTCTGTCAGGAAATAAGTGAAACAAGTTGAGGGGATTTTGTTTTATACTTGTGGGGGTGAACCACAAGGACATTCAGCGGCGGTTCCGTTCTTTGTCGGCCTTCCTGGACGAGCGGATGCGACGGTTGGTTGCAGCCGCCGAGAGCGAGGCTATCGGATACGGAGGAGTCTCCACGGTAGCGCGGGCGACGGGAGTATCCCGCCGAGCAATCACGGAGGGGATGAAGGAACTGAGTCGGCAAAAGGTGTCGCGCGAGGCTCGATCTGCGCAGTCTCGAATTCGGCGGCAAGGCGCAGGGCGAAAGAGAACCGTTGACAAGGACCCGGCCCTGCTGGAGGATCTGGACCGGCTAGTTGATCCTGCGACTCGCGGAGATCCGGAATCGCCCTTGCGCTGGACCTGCAAGAGTGTTCGCAAGTTAGCGGAAGAACTTCAGCAAGAGGGTCATGCCGTCAGTTATCAGACGGTAGCCGAAATGCTTCACGACCTGGACTACAGCTTGCAGGCCAACCAGAAAACGTTAGAGGGAAGCCAGCATGCGGATCGGGATCAGCAGTTTGAATACATCAACCGCAAGGCTCAGCGTTATCTGCAGCGGGGCCAGCCTGTGATTTCGGTGGACACCAAGAAGAAGGAGTTGGTGGGCGATTTCAAGAACGCGGGGCGCGAGTGGCAGCTCAAGAGCCAACCCGAGCAAGTGCGTGTTCACGACTTCGAAATCCGTAAGCCGGACAAAGGCAAGGTGGCTCCTTATGGGGCCTACGACCTGGGACGTAACGTCGGGTGGGTGAGTGTGGGAGTGGATCACGACACGGCGGCCTTTGCGGTCGAGAGCATTCGCCGCTGGTGGCGCTGGATGGGTCGCCCCAGCTATCCGCAAGCCAAACGCCTGTTGATTACGGCCGATTCCGGCGGCAGCAACGGCGCACGCGTGAGGCTGTGGAAGTGGGAACTGCAGCAGCTAGCCGACGAAACTGGGCTGGGAATCTCGGTCTGTCACTTCCCACCGGGTACCAGCAAGTGGAACAAGATCGAACACCGTCTGTTCTCCTTCATCAGCCGGAACTGGCGAGGCAAGCCGCTGATCAGTCACGAGGTCATCATCAACCTCATCGCTGGCACCACCACAACGACAGGGCTGACCGTGAAAAGCAAACTCGACTCCAACATTTATCCCGCCGGGCTCAAGGTTTCCGATCAGCAGATGGCCGAACTTCAACTCCGGAGAGACCGGTTTCATGGAGATTGGAACTATAGACTCCTCCCTAGAAGTTGATATACTTATTTACTGATAAGCCCTTAGCTTTGCTGGCCGCTTGTGCAGCTTCCATGAGCATGCGGAGCTCCTCCTGGTGCTTCTCCAGTTCCGCGTTGGCCATAGTCAACTGGGCGTGGCTTTTTCAACAGGCTCCTGGGCCAGGCTGAATTCTTGTTCCGAAAACTTAACAGTGTGGTTATTGTATTGTACTGGGCGCGCAGGGATGCGCCCTCTCCCGAGGATATGGATGC
>DATDGH010000343.1:0-6892 GCA_036522215.1 Candidatus Angelobacter sp.
GTTATAAGGCATCGCGAAAGCTGGGTCGAGGCGGATAGCTTTTCTATAGTGGTTGATCGCTTCCTGGTCCTGTCCAAGACCCTTATAGCTGGCACCGAGAACTGTATGGGCTACGGCCTGAGCGGTAAGTTGCTGCTGATTTCTATTGAGGTACTGATTGAGGTTCTTGATCGCGTCGGCATACCTCTTTCTCTCATAGTAAACCGCTCCGCGATATAAATATTGCTCTGGCGAATCGGCAGGTCCCTCCCCTGCCTTGTCAAAGAATTGAGCACTCGACTCAGCATCGTTTAGATCCAGAAATGCCTTGCCCAAGGCTAGATGGATGTCGCGAGGTGCTGCGGTCCCTTCCGACTCGATATCCACCACGACGCTCGCTAAATTGGAGATCAGTAACTCCTTCCCGTCCTTTGCATTGGAGGGGGCGTTCAGGCTGTCGAGAATGAACTTGAAAGACCGCTTGCCACTTTTCACCAGAAGATCTCGCGCGTCCAATTGAGTCTCTAGATCCGAACTGCTTAGCCGCTCCGTTAACACACGACCAAGTCGAGGGTCATAATCTCCATTATCCTTGAATATAGATGGCTCCGGTGAGCCCGCGTAAACCACGCCGGTTAGAGAAAACAATGACTCGCTCTTCTGATCGTCGGTAGGCTTCCTCCCTGGCTTGACCTCCTCCCAGGCAATTTCCTTGTGACTACCGCTGTCGGGATCCACTAAATACATTTTGCCGACCTTTTCAACCTGATCCTCACTATCCGGCTCATACACCAGCTCAATTGGCCTCCCTGATGAATAGTTAAGCTTACGCAGGTCCAAGGTGAATCTTTTTTCTGTTTTTTTAGCCTCCAGGCTATTCGCAGAAGAAAGAGGACCCAAGATTGACCGCTTCGCCAACTTAATCTTTTCGTAGCGATGCTGGAATCTGAAGACCAGCGTATGGACATTCTCACGGGGCAAGAGCACCCAAGCCAGATCATACTTCCCGTCGCCTGAGACATCTCCGTCGTTCTTTTTGCTTTGGTACAGGTCGATATCAAGCGACTCGGGAGCGATCGTTTCGACAACCCTTGGTTGATCCCCCTCTTTTTGAGGGCTCACTAACTGCTCGCTGAGACCCGACACTGACCCTCTTATATACACTTTAGGAAGGTAGATGAACGTGGCATATATCCAGACCGCGGTGGAAATGACTACGAGCGTGTAAGTAGCCGCGACGACCGACGTATGTACCTTTCGGAAGTAGGCGTGATCGTCGGGCTTCGCTGCCTGCAGATTTTGGCCTGCGCGCCATTGCTGGTAAAAGATAAAGATGATCGTGAGCGCGTAAACACCATGAGCTGCAAGTACCTCGGTGAGCCGCGAAATGTTAGTCGGGTTCTCAGCCTGAACCATGGTTCTCCTCCTCCAGCAACCGGGCACCTGCCCAAAGTTACCGCAGGGCACCGCCTGCTCGGACAACTTGGTTCAGCCCGGAAGGAATCTCTGTTTAATTAGTGACATTAGCAGTGAAATCGTTTCATGTTTTTTTTAGAAGCCATCCAAGCCATTTCTTTGCATCGGCTGTTAAACCGCTTGGCACCGGCTATCTTGCTGTTTCATCCAGGGCGTCAAAACGATCCTCAAGCTGAGTCGCTACATCAGTACCCTAAACGGATTTACATTTCATATCCCTTTGCGCCAACCTGCTCCTCTTGCGCAGGCTTAGCGGTCCGCCATATCCCGATGCCTACATCGCTCGTATCCCATCCATTTCGGCAGGGAAGAAATCAGGCCGCCCTATCGAGCAACCGTGTTAGTTGCTGGTTTTAGCTAAGGGCCAATGGCCAAGAGCCAAAGGCTTCTTTAGCATTCGCGTATTTTGCGTTAATTCGCGGCTAAGAAATCAGGGCCGCCTTTCGGCGGCCCTCTTAGGTTTTGCTAGTAGCCAGCAGCTAGCAGCTAGAAGCTGCCTAGTTCCCAGCCGGTACCTTGCAGCTCGTGACTGAAGACAAGCTCTTGGGGTTGTCCACGTAGAACTGAATAGCATCCACCAGGTAGCTCTTCTCCACGGCCTGCGGGTTTCCGCTGGTAGTGTCGTACTGCTGGAACACCGTTTGACCGCCACGGTTCTTGAACCAGAATGGCGGGCTCCCCCATTTGACCTTGCCCCAGGACTTGATGTTCACCAGGTCCCAGCGCGTCTGGTCCGCATGGACGTTGTTGAGGATCTCGCGGCCATCAATGCTCATCTTCTGGAACAGGCCATCAAAGTTCTTGGCCTTGCCGTCCGTCAGCGGCACGTACTGAAGCTGGAATCCCAACTCCTCATACGCCTGGATCTGCGACGGATGCGTGTGCCAGATTTGTCCCTTCAATCCTTCTTCTCCCAGCGCCACTACAATCTGGTTCTGCGCCAGGCGGAGGAGAGGCAGGGTGATGGAAGCGTTGGCGGCGTTCACGCCGTTCGCCACCACATAGTTGTTGCTGCGGGCAATGCCCAGCAGCGTTCCTGTGGTGGACGTCGAGTGGAACACCGGAATGCCATTGATGAACGGATCGTTACCGGTTGCCAGGCCATCCACCACGATAATGTCACTAGCGGTCGTGCCCCCAGGCACAACATCCACGGTGATGCTCTGTGCGGAACCCAGCGTGTTCACAATGCTGGTAATGGTGCAGGCGCCGCGATCCGTAGTGAAGGTGGAGTTGAACACATGGACCTTCTGGCCCAGGTGCAGCAGCCTGGCTCCAAACGGAGTTGACGCCAGCACAATCGGATTGGCGCCGCCTCCGCCGTAGGACAAATCCACCGTTGCCAGTTTTCCATCGCCATTCGTTTGCAGGAAGATGTCGCGCATGCGCTGGATGTAGATGGCAGCATCGGCAATCGTCTTGCTCACCGGATTGACGGTGGCAACGTCCTTGGGTTCGCCCACCAGGTCGGCCAAGCGGGTGTATTGGATGGGCACGGCATACGCCAGCGGCGTGACCACGAACTGGTCCCACTGAGACGATCCGCCGGAAGGCAGAGAGCCGCCATCCAGGTTAATTTTGGAAACCGCTCCCGTGAGCGCCGTCTGAATGCGCACGCGGAAGGATTTTGTAGAAACACGGTTGGAGCGTCCGTTGTCCTTGATGCGGGCATCAAGGCAATGGGCCGCTTCAACCAGCAGAGGAATGATGTCGTTTACATCTTCCAGTTGCAGCGCAATTGCGCTGGATGCAGTAAGTTGAGGCATCGAATCTAGATCCTTTCAATTTGTTGATGATTTTCTTGAAGTTGGTAATTGGGTAGGTTGGTAAGTTGGTAATTTGAAGAAGCCATTGGCTCTTAGCCTTTAGCCCTTCGCAAAACCAAATGTCCAACTTATTTATTCGCGTTCTTTCGCGTTGATTCGCGGCCAGGCAGGGCTTTCCGATCACCGGATCACCGGATCACGTGCGATCACCCGATCTTGTTAGATCGCTGTCTTCCTTAACCTCGCGAATCGTTCAATCACCTGTTGCATGCTTGGCTCGTCGCCAAGTTCATCGCGGAGCTGGGTCTTCGCTGTAGTCAGGATTTGCTCCGGTGTCTGGTTCGCCCCATTGAGAGGGGCTGCGCCTCCCACGCTCCTGGGTTCGGAGCGCGTGCGCGCGATCTGGCTCTCGATTTTGGCTCTCCGGTCCTCTCGCGCCTTGATTACAGGCTGAGAGGCTTCGCGGAGCACCTGTCGAACAATCGGTCCGGCAACGGCCTGCACATGAGTCATGATGAGATTGAGCCTTTGCTGCCGGGTCTCCTCACTTGCAGGAAACCGCGCCAGCTCGGCCATACGCGACTGAAAGAAGCGGTTATGCGTGAGTCCTTCTACAATCGCGTTCTCAATTTTTTCTCTGGCAGTCTGCCGGACAAAGTCGGACAGGGCTGCTTTTTCGAGCGCCGGCTGTACCAGCGCGTTGATTTTTTCTGAGGCCTCCTGGCCCACAGAATCCTCGAACGCGCGGGCGGCCCTCTGCTGCTGCAGGAGTTGCTGGCGAGTCAACTCCTGCTCACGCCGGTTGATGGAGTCAGCAGCAGCCCGCAGGTGCGGTGGAAGTTCATCGGTTGCCGGGAAGGATGGTGAAACGGTTTCCCGGATGACATCCAACGCAGCCACAAGCTCGTGGTCGCCTGTTCTTTCCGCATTTTTGCGGACGAAATCAAGTTGTGAATCAAAAATATGCTGGTTGACCGAGTTCCATGCGCTATGCATCTGCGGATTGCCGTTCTGGTCGCGCAGGAAGTTTCCGTTCTCATCGGTAAGCATGGCCATCTGCGCCCACCGGCTCAAAAACTGCTCGGCGCCTTGCCTGCTCCCGGCATTCAGGAAGGCGTGGTCAAGGCCGGCAAAGGATGCGGCCTGGTCCGCGGCGTAGCGGGCGGAGTCCAGATCAGGAAAGATTTCCTTGTAGCCCGCTGCCTCCGACGCCAGGCGCGCATTACGGAAAATGGCATTGCGTAGAGGCTGGTCAGCTTCCAGCGCCTGCTTGAGCGCGGCATTGGCATTGATCTTGTCATTCAGCCCTTTGGTGGATAGAAACTCCTCGGCCTCCAAGTCAAGTCCGGGTTGCTGTTCTTGCTCTGTCAGACTGTCAGCGTTTTGGTCCGTGGCTGTTGCATCCTGGACCTCTTCTGCCTGCCTGTTTTCGCCGTCCTGCGTCGCGTCTGAATCTGGGGTGGCTGATTGCTGAGTGCTGATGGCTGACTGCTTCTTCTCAATCAACGCCTGCGCATAGTCCTCCAGCGACCCAAAATCCTGTGGGCTGATGTCGCCGGTTGCGCTCGCCAATCCCGGCTGGGAATGTTCTGCGGATGAAACTGTGCTTTCCGGCGCGGAAGCTGAAGAGTTGCTTTCCACTGGCGCCGATGCCGGCGCCGATGAGCTGGCTACGCTCGGCGGAATTGATGTTGAACCTATATTGGTGGTTACTGCGGTTGTGGCCATGGATTCCTTCCTTCAATAAAAATGGCCGCCTAAGCGGCCGTCTGCTATTTGAATTTCGATTTTTGACCGGGTGATTTTCTAATTCGCGTTTATTCGCGTTAATTCGCGGCAAAGCCGTTCGCCGGTCGCGATTCCAGCAATGAGTGCAGGAGCTGCGTCGCTTACCCATTCCTTGACATCCCTCTCCAATGCGCGTAACGTCTGGATTGAGCGAGTATTCTTCCTCACTTTTCAGAAGTCTCTGAAACCTAAGTCAGCCTCATCTGAAGTTGTCTTCTCTTAGCCCCCACAATGACCGGGAGGTTAATCATGTTTGCACGCAAAATTTCTGTCCGCCTGAAGCCGAATACACTCGCCGAATTCGACCAGACATTCGAGCACCAGCGCAACTATGCAGCATGTCTCGAAGGCTATGGATATTGTGATCGCTCTGCGCTCACGACAGAGGAGCAAAAAACAATCCTGCGCAAACATTGAAACACTAAGGACGATTGAGAAAGGAACATTACAACAATGGACAGTTTGGAACCAACGGCAACACCTGAGAAAGCGGACAGTAAACCCTACGAGCGCGGCTCTACGGAGCAGGCGATCGATAAATATGCCGAGGCCAGAATCGCCAAGAAGAAGCAAAAACGCAAAGCGCACAGGGCCAGGTTGAAAGCGTCGAACACCAAGGGTTGAATAGCGGAAAGGCTATGGAACAGAGCAGCGAACAACTTGATGCGCTCCGTGAGGCCCAGGCTCCTATTGCGTTTCATCGTTTACAGGGCGCGGTAGCGGAACAGATTGAAGATCTGAACCGGCGCTTTGGCACAGGACTCGCTATTGTGCGAACGCAGACAACATTCGAAGTGCACGAAGTGAATAAAACGGACGCTGTGGTATATCTAAGCTTAACGGGCAACAATGATATTCAGTTCAGACGGTTCGTTAAACGGGACATGGAGATGGAGTCGGGCACGATTTACGTGGGTGTGGACCAGAATGGAACCCCGGCGCTCCTGTTCCCCGACTTCCCGCACCCGAATGTCCAGGTGAGTTATCAAGATGCGTCAAAGCGATTGTTAGACTCTTCCTTCTAATGACCCTGCCTTGACATGACCGGACAACGTGCTATTTGCGGCTTATTACATTGTGTGTAAAGCAAAACCGCGAAGGTCCATGGTCTCAATCGCCGACCACGGTGGACCGCGGATGATTTGAGCAGCGCGGGAAATGCCGCTCGCGAAGGAGTCCATGATGACATACCTGGCCCAGGAAAATGGAAGCCAAATCAAGCACGCGTTGGAAAGTGCCGTAGTTCTAAGTTGGAAGGAACTGCTGCAAAGTTCACTCACAGGGGTGGTCCAAATTGAATATGGAACTGCTCCTGAGCCCTCTCTTCAATATCTGAAGATGTGGATGTCAACTCCCCAAGAAAGTTGGGAGCTGGTTTGTGAATACTGGATGTCTGCGGGGACACACAGCACTCCAGCAATCGGACTCACGTTTTGCAACGGGTACTATTCCCAGAATCTGGCGCGGATGCTGCAAGATTTGTTGCGACGTCAGGACGGTGTTCCGAGCTGTCTGGCCGGAGATACGGCTGTGGACCTGATCGTAATCAGCTCCCCTACAAAACAAGACAGCCGTAATGCCGGCAACTGTATGAGCCAAGCTTACCAGCGACTCGGTTTGACCTTTGTCGGCGCGCAACGCGCAGCCTGATGATGACAGCCCATATTGAAGACGGAACCATGATGGTGCGCGAAGGACTTCTTCTGCCCGATTCTGCCCGGATTGAAAGCGTCAGCTATTCCAATACCTGGCGCAAACTGGTGGGGACGGACAGCTTTGCCTTTGATCGTAAGCTGCGCGCTGCTGCCTTCCATTTATTTTTTATTGCCGGCGAATTAAAGGTGATTGAGCTGGGCCGTGGTCCGAACGCGGTTCGCAGAGGA
>DATDGH010000344.1:0-1614 GCA_036522215.1 Candidatus Angelobacter sp.
GGGACCTCTCGCTTCGCTTCGAGGTAAACTAAAAAGACATAGCTACTAACGGCTGCTCTTCTTGAAAGCCACGTTCACCATCAGCTTGTCGCCTTCCACATCTACGACGTTGCAGAATGTCCTGCTGCCGCGGCGAGTGAAGTCCAGGCCCACGCGGCTGCCGCCGATATGCAGATTGCGGATGTTCAGGTAATCCAGCCAGTCCGGCAATCTAGGATTCACAATGGTGAGTTCTTTGCGCTGGGCGGTGGGACGAATGCCCAGCACGGAGGTCAGCAGCAGAAAGATTGCGCCGGAAGCCCATGACTGGGGCGAGCAGGAAACCGGATACTGAACCGGCTCATCCTGCTCCCGCCGCTGGATGCCGCAGAATAATTCAGGCAGCCGATAGTCACGAAAATTCCATGCTGCCTGCACCAGGCCGGTGAAGATCATCAGGGCAGCATCGCGGAATTCATACAACGACATCCCGTGAGCAGCGATGGAGTTGTCATGCGGCCAGACTGAGCCACGATGGTAGCTGAGCGGATTGAAGACACGCTCATCCCGCGACATGGTGCGGCAACCCCAACCAGTGAACATATCAGGCTGCATGAATTGTTGTGTAATGGCGCGGGCGCGCTCCTGAGACAGCATGCGCGTGAACAGAAGATGCCCCGGATTCGACGAGATCACCTGAAGCTGCTTCTTCTCCCGGTCCAGAGCCATGGCATAAAAACCGCGCTGCGGCATCCAAAAGGCATGGTCGAAGCGCCGGGCCAGTTCGGCCGCATCTTTCTTAAGCTTGTCGGCGCAGCGCGTCTCGCCAAAGGAGCGCATGAGCGATGCCATCCGGTACTTGGCTTCGTAGACGTAGCCCTGCACTTCGCATAAAGCAATGGGCGGCTCGGCGACTTTACCGTCACGATGCAAATTCGCGTCCCAGGAATCCTTCCATCCCTGGTTCGTCAGGCCCCGGGGCGAGCGGCGGAGGAACTCCACAAAGCCATCGCCATCCAGATCGCCGTAGTTGTCAATCCAATCCAGGGCGCGATGCGCATGCGGCAGCATGTCTCGAACCAGTTGTTCATCGGCGGTCCAATTGAAGGTCTCACTCAGCAGGATGAGCCACAACGGTGTCGCGTCCACGGATCCGTAATACGGGCCAAATGGCATTTCTTTTGCGCGCGTCATCTCGCCTTCACGATATTCGTGCAGGATTTTTCCCGGCTCCTCATCGCGCCAGTCATCTTTTTCTCTGCCCTGATACCGTGCCAGCACGCGCAAGGTCTCAGCCGCAAGTTTCGGATTGAGCAACAGCGCCTGATAGGCGGCGATGATGGAGTCGCGCCCAAACATAGTCGCGAACCAGGGGATTCCTGCCGCGATGATGTGTTCCCTTCCATCCGGAATCTGCAGAGCGTGCAGGTCTCCGACGCAGGTGGTCACCATCTGGTCGAAGATGCGGTTGCTGGATTCAAAGTGCGCGGAGTGCGACTCCCATTGCGCGAAGGCTTCTCGACGGACGCGCAGGCTGTGGGCAAAATCCGTTCTCCCGGCTGCCGGACGCTTCGCTTCCACCAGCGGGTTGATTGCGGTCTGGATTTGAAAACGCTTAAAGGGCGGCAGTTTTAC
>DATDGH010000345.1:0-14764 GCA_036522215.1 Candidatus Angelobacter sp.
AATGTAAGGTTGCGCCCATATAGAAGGTAGCTGTAAGAGGCAGGGTCAGCGACCATAACGGGTTCAGCCGATAAAACCTGACCATCGGCAGATACGCCATTGCCATCAGGAGCCATGCCGTCGCGCCCAGTGCCAGGGGCAGCGGATGATGTGTAAGCAGCAAAATAGGCGGTAGCAGGTACATCGCCGTCAGACCGATTATGGCCGCCACTAATAACAACACAGAATGGTTTAGCTGGTTGAATGCAGTGCGGGAGATCATCTTTCCCACTTCAGCAAACGTCCCATAGGAACGCAGGCTTACTGTTCCCTCGGTCATTCCCAGCCACAGCCGGCCACCGTTGTCTTTCACCTTCCGCGCCAGCGCACAATCGTCAATGATCTCGCTGCGAATTGCCTGGATCCCGCCAGCCGCCTGCAATGCCTGCGGCCGCACCAGAATGGACCCTCCGGCGGCGCCCGCAGTTTTGCGCCGGCCCTCGGAGATCCATGCCGGGGGATAGAGTTTAAAGAAGAAAAACACAAATGCCGGAATCAGGAATTTTTCCGCTGCTGTGCTGCATTGCAGCCTGACCATGAAAGAGACCAGATCGCATGGCCGGCTCTCTGCAACTGCCTCCAGCGTGGCAACATTGTCTGGTGTGTGCAGGATATCGGCATCTGTAAGCAGGAAAAAATCTGGAGCGAATTCGCGAGCGCGCTCAATTCCCTGCTGCATCGCCCATAGCTTCCCGGTCCATCCCGGCTCGATAGGTAGACCTCTGAGCACCGTGAGACTTGTAGACTTTCCGGCTTGCGCGGCTGCCTGAAGCGCGATTTCAGCAGTACCGTCACTGCTGTCATCATCCACTAGAAAAATATGGATTGTGTTACTGCCGCCCTGGTTCAGAAGAGATGTGATGCTTTGCCCAATGAACTCGGCCTCATTTCTAGCCGGAACAATAACGGCCACGCGACCACGTGATCGTGTGCCCCGGAGTGAACGCGGCAAATGCCTGCTTGCTCGCCAGAATTCCCCATGCCATAGCAGCAGATACAGCCATGCCAGCAGGCTGGCGGCTCCGGCGATGACGATTAGCATGGCAGTTTATTGTAGGCGCTATTAGGGAACCAACGCTGGGGACCGTTTCGGCAGTGTAGAGGACCAGGGGCCGTCGGAAAGGAGGAAGTCTATGGATGTGGTTCAGCTTGTAGTCATTACCGTGGTTGGTGTGGTCATAGTTGTGGCGATTGCGATTTACAGGGCCTGGAGGGCAGCGCGCGCCGCGGCGGCTGCAGCGCCATGCGCACTGTTTGCTCCCGCTGGCATTATCAGCATGTTCCCGGATGAATGCCTGGGCACCTGTCCCGGCGCTGCACCTTGTACACGAGCAGGCACGCGCCCTTACTTGATCTTTTGGAAGCAGGATGTCGGGCCGTGCACCTGTCCCTTACGCCCTGCGGCGCCTCCGCCTGCGGCAGTTCCTCCCCCGGGGTCACGGACAGCGGGAGGCTCAGGTGACATAGCCCCGGTGAACCCACGCAGTCGCACGAACCGATAGGACCGATCGATCCGCGCAACAAATTCCTCTGGCGCCAGATAGCCGCTTGGCGGCTATCTGCGCTTTTCCAACTCTAAAGCCGCCGCCTCTACTGCTGCCGCGTAGTCCTGCAACACCTTGGCCACGCGCGTGATCTCACTCTCAGCCTCGCCGTATCGCTTTTCTTCTATCGCTTCGCGTACTCCAGGAAGGGTCTTCGCGCTATAGCCGGTGTAGTAGCCGGGAGCATAAATCAGGTGCTTGTACCAGGGACGACGAAGGAGTCCGGCAGGGTTCATGAGCTTGCGCTCAGCCAGGAGAAGTTCCCCATTCAAACTCTGGAGCGCCTCGGCTGAGACATTCGCGCTGCCGTTGATAAATGCCTTCATGGCCCTGGAGTAATGCTCCGCGCTCCGGGTGACGGCGGTTTCCGCGTTGTCCAGTGGCGCAAAGTTGAGGAATGGCGGGACCTCTTCCCGTGGCGGCGCCACGGTGGGGCGGCGCGGATCAGATGTGGCGCTATACAGGCCATCATCTAGTGCCTGGTTGCGGTCGCGAATCTCATCCTGCTTGTTCTTCAGCAGGGTCTTGAGTTCGTCAGAATATTTGTGGATGGTATCCGCGAAATCCCCAAATTCGTAAGGCAGCACGTCGGCATCCGCAAACCGCAGCACCATGGTCCCAACCGTTTGCGCCAGCGCCTTGCCATAGACAAAATCGACATCAGCAAAATGCGTGTACCAGTAGAAGTCATCGTAAATAGAGTGGTAGATTCCTTCCCGGTCTTCGCCGCCATAGGCAACGTTCAGTGAGGCAATACCCAAATGCCCATAAAAGGTCGTGTAATCGCTGCCTGTGCCCAGCGCCCCGATTCGTAGATCAGCGCGGCTTCGCGCCTCCTTGCGGTCTTCCGGCCGGCCAAAAATCATGACTGATGCCTGGCGCCGTTTCCATACAGAAATATTTTTCTCAGGGTCAGAGATGTCACGGGCCACGCTGTTGGTGAATTTTTCCAGTGAATGGGAGCCCTCTACCTCCAGATAACCGCGTCCATTGCCGTCAGTGTTGATGTAAATTGCGGCATGCTTCTGCAATTCGTCGCCGTGGTATTCCGCCCACTCGGTTGATCCCAGTAGCATGGGCTCTTCGCCATCCCAGGCGCAATAGATGATGGTGCGCTTCGGCTTCCATCCCTGCTTCAGCAGTTCGCCCATCGCGCGCGCCTCTTCCAGCAAGGCGATCTGGCCGGAGATGGGATCCTCGGCGCCGTTGACCCAGGCATCGTGATGGTTTCCGCGCACAATCCATTGGTCTGGCGACTCACCGCCTGGAATCCTGGCCACCACGTCATAGATGGTCTTGATGTCCCAGTTCGATTGCACTTTCAGGTGAACTTTGGCGCGACCGGGGCCAACATGATATGGAATGGGTAAGCCACCGCGAAACGCCTGCGGCGCCATGGGGCCGGTCAGTGCGGCCAGCAGAGGCTTGGCGTCTCCATAAGAGATAGGTAGCACGGGAATTTTGGTGATGGTCACTGCATCTTTGATCGCCAACCGCTTCACATCGCCTTTTGCTCCCACGCCGGGAGTCAGCGGATCTCCGGGATAGATCGGGGCATCCAGGACGCTGCCGCGCTGAACTCCATTTTCATTGCGCATGGGACCGTTGGGGAAGACATCGTCTTCGTAATATCCGTCGTCGCGCGGATCGGAATAGATGATGCAACCAACTGCGCCATGCTCGGCCGCAACCTTAGGCTTGATTCCGCGCCATGAGTTTCCATAGCGGGCAATCACGATGGCGCCTTTCACCGAAATTCCCAGCCGGTCGAGCTCTTCATAGTCACGGGGAATGCCATAGTTCACGTAGACCAGCGGCGCGGTGACATCACCATCAATGGAGTAGGCATTATAGGTGGGCAACTGCTCGCTCTGCTGGTTGGAAGTCGGGTCCTGCGGGATGGGCGGCTCCAGCAACGTGGCGGTGTAGCGCGTAGGTTCAACCAGCTCCACCACGCGCTCCTTCGGCGTGGGAAAAAGTACGTCGAAGGTTTCGATTTGCGCGTCCAATCCCCAGAACTTGAATTGCGCAAGGATCCATTCTGCATTTTGCTTGTCGTGGGGCGATCCAACATGATGTGGCCGCGCACTCAGCCGCTGCATGCTGTCGCGCATGATCCTGGGATCGGGAATGGCACGAAATTTGTTTTCCCAGTCTCGCTCCGCACGTGAACTTGCAGCGGTAAAACCATAAAGCGGCTCGTCGTCACGATTGGCTGCAGAAAGCGGCAGCAGAATCGTCAGACACAGAAGGCAGGAAAGAAGAATGCGTTTCACTTACAAGGCCTCCTAAAGTGCAGCACGAAATTGTAAATGAAGAGGCGTAGGAATCGGATGATCGCGCGTGATCGGGTAATCCGGTGAGTTGAAGATTATGAACGGGCAATCGTCAATGCCCGGATCGAACTGTAAGGGCCAAAGGCCAAAAGCCAGGAGCCAAGATCCAGCGGCCAGTAGCTAGTATCTGGGAGCTTTCGTTATCATCGTTTGCATGAAAGCCATTCAAGTCCAGAAAACCGGCGGCCCTGAAGTACTCACTCTGGTTGATCTTCCTGTTCCCAAACCCAAACCCAATGAAGCTCTGGTGAAGATTTCCGCCATCGGCGTGAATTTCATAGACGTCTACTTTCGTGAAGGCCGGTACCCCGCGCCATCTCCTTTTATAGACGGCCAGGAAGCAGCCGGCGCCGTGGTCGAGGTTGGCAGCGAGGTGAAATCGCTTCGACCGGGAGACCGCGTGGCTTACACCAACGTTCTGGGCAGCTACGCCGAATATGCCGTGGTCCCCGCTGATCGACTGATAAAAGTCCCAGACAAAATTAAAGACCAGGAAGCGGCCGCAGCCATGCTGCAAGGCATGACCGCGCATTACCTGGTGCATAGCGCGTATGTGCTCAAAAAAGGCGAGACTGCCCTGATTCACGCCGCAGCTGGAGGTGTCGGCCTGTTGCTGGTGCAGATGGCAAAAAATATCGGTGCCCAGGTGATCGGTACCGCCGGCTCGGGAGAGAAAGCCAAACTGGCCCGTGACGCCGGAGCGGACGATGTGATCATCTACACCACGCAGGACTTTGAAGCAGAAACCAAACGCATCACCGATGGCAAGGGTGTGCACGTAGTCTATGACGGAGTGGGCAAGAGCACCTTCGAGAAAGACCTGAACCTCATGCGGCCTCGCGGATATGTGGTTCTTTTCGGCGGATCCAGTGGACCAGTTCCTCCGTTCGATCCCATCAAGCTTTCGCAAAAGGGTTCGCTGTTTCTCACCCGCCCCAGCCTGATCCATTACACCTCTGCCCGGGAAGAGTTGGAGTGGCGCGCAAACGATGTGTTCAACATGATCGGCAGCGGCAAGCTGAAATTGCGCATTGCCCATATTTACAAGCTGGAAGAAGCACAGCAGGCGCATCGTGACCTGGAGGGCCGCAAGACCACGGGGAAGATCTTATTGGTTCCTTAGTTTTCGTTTCGGGCTACCATCCGTTCGTAGCGTTGTATAATCCGCGCTTCTGGAGGGTAGATGCTGCTACATGACCAGCTGCTCCCTGGTTTGCTGCTCCTGCTGGCGTTGGTTGTCCTCAGCCTCATCCTGGGTTGGAACGATAGTCTGGTTCAACCGGTGCCCAATTCATCGATCTCTGGGATCAAAGGCCGTCCCGGCCTGGCGATGGAGTTTGCCAGTTCGCAACGCCAGGTCAAGGATCTTCTTGATGTGGCAGACACACAACCAGCAAAATCCAACCGAAGGATCATCGCCCGGCAGCAATACATTGATTTTTTCTACATTGTCACGTACTGGGCGTTTTTCTTTTTTGTAATCGGCGGACCAATGCGGACATCGCAGATACCCGCTGGCCGGATGCTCGGTCAACTACTGGGAGTCCTGATCACGCTGGCTGCGGTTGCCGATGTGCTGGAGGACTTCGGAATTCTCTTCGCTGTGCGTCCCGCTTATGATGGATGGTTCTGGCCCTTTGGCTTTGGTGTTACAAAGTGGCTCTGCTTCTATCTCGCTCTGCTCAGCTCGGCTCCATTTTTCATTACATATCCACGCCTGGGAAACTTTCCCATGTCAGCTTCGCGGCTTGACTGGATCGCAGTTTTCATCGGAATCCTGCTCGTTGTCAGTTCATTCGTTGGCCTGGTTGGCACTATCGGCGCCATCAGAGCTACTCCGGACACGGCATCATGGCTGGTCAAATCGTTCAAGCCTCTGGCCCTTGCTTTTCTCTTGCTGCTTGCATGGTTCGGTATGGGGATAGCGGGGCGCGTCATTGTGAACTGGCGTTCCGCCCACGCCTGACAACAGTCAGTTTTCTTGGTTACAGCCCCTCCCATCCTGCTTGAATCCGGCCGCTGCGGATTGACGGTTGGGGCTACCAAAACATCCCATAATCTGGAGGATGCTGTCCCGAAGTGCCCGTGAAGCGCACGCGCGTTTTCTTCAGCGCGGGCGTAGGGCCGAGGGAACTGCCCCGCCCAAAGCTTCCTCTCGCCAAGCTGCTGTAAACTACTGCGGCTCGACAATCTCTCCGGACCACCAAACCGAATGCGCAACACCTACTTCACCTACATCGTGTTCAATAAATCCCGCCGCATCTACGTGGGCTCGACCAGCGAATTGCAAGTCCGGGTTTTCAAGCACAAGAAAGGCTGGTACGAAGGCTCGTTTACGGCGCGCTACAACTGTGACATGCTGTTACGCCGACGGCCTGCTAGATCGTGAGTACAGACCGGAGCAACAATGGCAGCAGCATCACTTTGATGCTTAAGTGAACGGTATTGCGCGCTACCCGGCGAGCGCTTTTGCTTTTTGCACATAAGCGTCTCTCGCTTTTACATAATAGGTAAAGAGTGCCTTGCTCAGATCATCAAACTTTTCCGGATCCTTGAACCGTTCTCCGTAGCGGGCATTGTATTCGGCAAACCAGGTCTGGTACTTCCAGTCGGAAAGAAAAATGATGTCGTGCACCTCCATGTTGCGAATGGCCAATAAGGGATACGGCGCACGCGACGGACGAAATGCCGGATTGTGAATTCCCTGCACTTCGCATTTTGTGTGAAACTGCCCAACCATCAGGCCGGCCTGAACAAACTCGCTCTTGATTTTTTCATGCACCAGGTCCAGGACGTTTACCTGGCTCTCCACAATATCGGGGAAAACCACCAACAGGGACTTCTTAAATCTCAGGTTCGGATCAAACGGAGGCAGTCTTTGGAACTCATCGATGTAACCCAACATGATGGTCTCGATGCATCTCTCATCCGGGCCGATATTGGGGTGGAAGGCTTGGTAAAAAAAATTCTTTTCCATGGACTCGCGCACGAACGGGCAAACCGTCTGGTTATTGCTGTAAGGTCGCCTCACCTCGGCGTTGTCAGTGGCCAGAAAGCTCTTGGCCCACGCCTGCAATTCATTAGCAATCTTTAACATTCGTGGGTCCAAGATGGCATGGCTCATCATGGTGGCTCTTCTCCTCTGTGGCCTGGCGACGTAACCATTGCAGCAGATCATATACCTGTTGGTAACGCTGCAAAAGCACAATTCCTGCAAAAACATTGGGGAATATTCAAACTATATGGACGAATATTCAAAATGATTGCCGATCTCTTCGGGCCGCCTTGTTACTGCTTTATAACCACGCGCTTCCGGACAGGTTCCGCAGTAAAAAATAAGAAACACCCGACAAAGCTTAATTTCTTTTAATCTTGGCCTCCGGCGAGGAACCGTGCATACTTGCTTGGGCCGATTCATCGACCTCATCTATGGACATCGCGATTTTTGGAGCCGGCGCCGCCGGTTTGATGACCGCGATTACTTTGCACAGGACGGGGCATCAAGTCCGCGTCTTCGAAAAGTGTCGTCAGAGTCATACCGCCGGGATGGGATTCATCCTGGTTCCCGACTGCATTGCGGGACTGCGGGGCTTTGGGGTCGAGGTTCCAGGGATACCGCTGGAGCACTTCTTGTTCCGTGATTCGGATGGCCGCGTTCTGCAACAACAAACTATGCCGCACGGATCTCAAGCCATCCGCCGCCGAGATTTGATTGCGGCGCTCGTCCACTCCCTCCCCACGCCGGAGACTCTCACCTTGGATGTTGAACTGGAAAACCTGCAATTGGATGAGAGACGTTGGGTCAGGGCAGCGCGCCTGAATTCCGGCGGCCGGAGCACGCTGATACATTCTGACCTGTATATCGCTGCTGACGGCATCGGCTCCCGGGGAAGACAGGTTCTATTCCCGCACTGGCCTACACCACAGGCCCAGGTGATGGAGGTGGTCGGATTGGTTGAGTGCAAGGCAACCGTCCGCTGGGCGGCAGATAATTTCAACAAGTTTCATGCCGCGCAGGGCGGCCTTGCTCTGGGCATTCTGCCGGTGGACCCGGAGCACGTAGTGTGGTTCCTCCAGTTTGACGCCCGCCACTTTCCTCCACCGCAGGAGAATCCGGAATCACGCCGTGATTTTGTCAACCGGCTGGCAGGGGACTGGGCCGATCCCATACCGCACCTTCTCGCCAACACAGATTTCTCGCGCATGCATCTCTGGCAACCAGTGGACGCTGATCTTGTTCCCCATTTCAGTCAGGGCAATCTTGTGTTGGTCGGTGACGCTGCGCATCCCCTCCTGCCATTCACCAGCCAGGGCGTGGCCGCGGCGATTGCAGACGCAGTGACTTTGGCCGCTGCGCTCAAGACCAGTGGGGATCTGGTCACTGCGCTAACCGGCTATTCTCTTGAACGCCGCCAGCAGTGCAGTCCTTATGTTGCGAGAGGACGCGAGTTGATGCGGAATTTTCTGAATCCCAGGGGAGCCTTAGCGGCATTGCCCATCGCTTGAGCGATTCCGACGGCGAAGGGAATTTGTTGCAGAAGAATTGAAGCAATTTGAGGATGATCTTGCCACGCCTGCCAGGAACAAGACACCGCCGAAGCAATGCGATGACTGTAGCGGCCCTTGCTGCTCTTCTGCTTTTGCCCATCCACTTTCACGGACAACAAGTGCCGCTGCCTCCCGTAGATCTGGGCGCCACTTCATTTCTGGACGGCGTCGGCGGACCCGGCTTCTTCATCCAGGAAATTCTTTCGCCCTTTCATGCGTCCCGTTTCAATGGTCCCATCGGCGAAAAACTTCCCGGCAATAACTCTGTGGACGCTTTTGCCGCCATCACGGAAGTCGCTTATACATCGCAGTATCGCCTTCTGGGTGCATATTACGGTGGTGAGGTCCTGTTCCCCATTGTCCATGCAGACATCCAAACCGACCTTGGCGTGCGCGGAGCCCAGACCGGATTCGGCGACCTGATTTTCAGTCCCTTCCTTCTGCAATGGCGGCAGCACAAGCTCTTGGGCAAAACTTTCTTTCAGCGGCTCCACATAGTGGAACTGGTTGTTCCTACCGGCCGTTACGATCGCAATGCCAGCGTGAACATTGGCAACAACGTGGTCAGCCTGGGCCCTCATTATGCGTTTACATGGTTCCTTTCGCCGCGTTTGGAAACCAGTTGGCGGCTTCATTACGTCTGGAACTCCCGCAACCACGATCCCAATCCGGTGTATAACGCGTCCAGCATTCAGCCGGGGCAGGCAGTGCATTTCAATGCGTCCCTTTCTTACCAGTTCCACCAGCGCGTTCGTGCAGGCGTAAACGGTTATTACCTGAAGGAAGTCACTGATCCCAGAATTGGCGACCATCCAGTGTTCGATTCCAGAGAGCAGATAGGAGCTATTGGACCAGGCCTGTGGCTGGGCACAAAGGCGGTCGACATTTTTCTACATGCTTTTTTCGAGATGGGTGCGGAAAACCGGCCGCAGGGTTTCCGGTTCATGGTTCGGATCGTCAAGATTCTGCCCAAAAACAAATAGAAAATCGTTCCAACTACTCAATCTTCCGGAGGGCACAAACGCATGAGGACAAATCTGGAGATCATCAAGAGCATTTACCTGGGCGACGCCGAAGAGAGCAAGCGTAACCTCCAATCCATCTTGTCCCCTGATGTCGAATGGACGGAGGCCGCGGGCTTCCCCTACGCCGGCACTTACCACGGCGTGGAAGAGGTAGGAAAAAACGTGTTCGCTCGCCTGGCGTCAGAATGGATTGGCTTCCGCGCTGACGTGGCAAATTTCTACGATGCCGGTGACACCATCATTGCCACCGGGTTCTATCGTGCTGCCTATCGGCCGACGGGCAAGCCGATGGAGGCTTCCTTTGCCCATGTCTGGACACTGAAAAGCGGCAAGATTGTGAAGTATGTACAGTACGCCGATACAAGGAAGGTGTGGGAAGCCATGTAGAGACGGCGGGATTGGCCGCAGCCTGAACGCGGCAATACTGGCAGCGATTGCGACCGTCTTTTAAGAAACGGACTGGGGGCCCCGGAAGGTCAACAAAGTCGGAGCGGACTATTGCTGCCAGCGCTTGCTCACGCCTTTCTCAGACCGCCAAGGGCCCTGCCCTTATTCCCAGACTAGTCTTGCAGCGTACGATAGATGGTTGTCTTGCCGATTCCAAGCAGAGCCGCAGCAAGGACTTTATCGCCCCGAGCAACGGTCAACGCCCTTTTGACTTCCTTGAGCTTGGTTTCGATCAGTGGACGAACACCGAGTTTTCTCCTGAGTTGCTCAAGGTACCTTTCGGGTTGGTTCGCGCGTCTCCTTCGGCCCCTTGCTCCATTGCGTGATTTCATTCTTCTTCTCCTCGTGTGAAATGCCAGACGCCACTCTCCACGGTGGGCTACTGGTTTACCTGCATTTGGTGAACTTAAAACAACTGTAGCTGGGCAAATAACTCAAACTAAATTGCAACGATGTTACCTTAAATTCTTTAAATCACAAATACTTTTCTGATGTTCTTTTGGTCCTTTTGCATTTCAGCAGCGTTCCCAGAGTCGTTCCCACTTCAAAACTTAAAGCAGCCCACGCAAGCGCAAAGCGCAAGTCGATTTTACTGCTTGTTTCCAGGGCATTTATTGACGTTTTTTGTCAATCTAAGATTTTCTTTCTTGATCTATCGAACCAAAACGGAACTAGGTATATCTACCGCCCGCTGATGACCCGCCATGATCTTGCCCACATTCTCGGGCGCAAAGAATTCCGGAACTGGGACGGTATGCGCCAGGACCCCAAAAAACCGGCTTCTTTGCTCCGGATTGTCCACCAGAGCAGCCAGCAGTTGCCGGGTCTCCGCTGGAGGCGGCTCCAGAGTGGCCAGCTGCGAGGTCAACTCGTAATAAGGCAGTTCCGCCTGATTGCGCTCTTCTTCGTAGGCCGCCAGGGCCTGCTCCAGCGGTTGCCGGCCGCTGAAACCCTCATCAATGGCCTGGGCCAGCCACTCGGCGCTGCTCATTGCATCGGTGATCCCCGATGCCGTACATGGGTCCTTCTGGTAGCCGGCATCGCCTACAAGGGCCCATCCCTGGCCATAAGGCTTGCGCACATGACCGGGAATCGCGCCGCCCACAAACCGCGATTCACGTCGTCCCTGCTTCATGTCTTCCGCCAGATCGGGAGCAAATTCCTGGATTACCTGATGATAATGAGGTTCAAAATTGGTCCGTATCCTGAGCAGATCGCGAGCTGCAAAAGCCACTCCTATCAGAGCTAGATTGTCATTGGTGTTATAGGCAAAGATCACTCGGTGCGGCCGCAACCATAAGTGCCAACCTTTCATTCTTACTCCGCTCCAGTAGGAATACCAGGATCCTTCCAGTGCAGGTTTAGAGCTGTACTCTGTCGCCTTGACCGATCTGGCGACCAGGGAAAACATGCCGTCGGCGCCTATAGTGATGCGCGCCTTTTCTGTAACGTTGGCGCCATTCTTCTGCCGGCCGCGAATTCCAACCACCCGGTCATCTTCAAAAACCACCTCCTGGGCCGAGAAGCCTTCACGCAAGTCGGCGCCGGCAGCAACGGCTGCCTCCACCAGGATGGGATCCAGCACCTTTCGTCGCGGCGCATAGGCCTCCTTCACTTCCCCCTCAGCCGGAGTCGGCGAACCCGTCAGAGTGAAAGCGCCATAGTTCCAGTGATTGGTAGTGATCGGCGGACAACCAGTAGCGGCCAGTTTTTCCAGAAGTCCCCAGCGCTTCAGGTGGGCCGAACCCGTCTGATGCACATAGTGATTGGAGAATGGCATGTCGCTGGGAAATGTTCCTCGGTCCAGCAACAAGACTTTGTAGCCTTTGCGCGCCAGCAGCAGGGCTGTCGGAGAGCCCGCACAGCGAGCGCCCACAATGATGGCGTCGTACATCGATCTCCTTATCCAAGGGCCAAATCTACTGATTAGAGACAGATTTTATCTCAGATTAGAAGATTCTAATACGGAATTATTTTGGGGTATCGCCCTGTCAACTCTCCCTTAGTTCTCAACACAATAGGCGGAACCGGACGGGAAACCGCTTTGGGATCCGGAAAGCCCTGGGAGATTCGCTTAATTCAACAACGCCTTTACCTGCCGGGCATAATCAGCGCTGTCGCGATCATCTGTGAGAATCTCGATCTGCCGCGGACTTGTAACCCCAATTTTCAATTGGACAGCCCGTGCAATCTGCTCCTGATCAAAGACGGAGCCCTGGCTGACTTCCGGGGTGGTCCCAAAATGCCGCAGGAGAGCGACACCCACAGCATCGACTGCAACGCGATCAGTTCCGGCGAGGATCACGTTGGCATTCACCAGCTTGCCCTGGTCGGGACCGCCGTTGACAAAGGCTTCCACTCCGTCCAGCACTACCAAATCAGGACGATACGCCGTATTAATCTCGGCAATCATATGCCGCTGGTGAGGAGAAGAATGCAACTCGCGCATGAAATTGTAGGAGTTGCCGGGAACCACTTTCGCCGCCAGGCCCACGGAGTTCTTTAACGAGAGTGTGAAATGGCCGCCGTAGCGGTGGGTCTTGAGGCAGCATGTCTGAACCACTCCGCCGGCACGACGCACTACACGGGGAAGCGCGAACCCCTGCTGCCAATGGCTGTCCGGCTGCTTGATGATTTCCCAATCGTCAGCGCCCAACTCGTCGAAGACCACGACTTTCGCGTCCAGTTCCTTCCCAAGCTGGAAAGCGTGCTTCTTTTCCATCACCTCACGCGTGTTGCCCATGCCGCTGCGATCGCCAATGGTCAGCGGTCCCGCGCCCATGGCCTTGAGGTTCTTGAGCAGAGCCAGCAGCGTTTCTTCACTGGTGGAGCCCGGGGTCGCGTCGGCGCTGTTGAAGTTCGGCTTCACAAATAAGTCTTTGCCGCGAAATCGTTCCATGCCCAGCAAATCAATGGCCCGCCGCACGCCGACAGCGCGATCGGTGGTCTTTACAAAGGCCACGGGAACCATCGGCGCCGAAGAATTGTCGTATTCAGCCGCCCGGAGCAGCGACGGCGCCAACATCATTCCTCCAACCGTGGTTGCGCTCTTGAGAAACTCTCTGCGATTCATGGGCTGTCCTCCAGGTTTCTCGCCTTAATAATTGGACTCCCATTAACGCGAATTGGCAACGGGGAAAAACAGCTGCTAGCTTCTGGCTACTGGCTCCTGGCGCAACCTGCCAAATGCATCAAGTCGGTTTTTCGATGACCGGGGTCCCCGATGCGCCCGGTTTTGGCGTGGCGGGGTGGGGTGACCCGACGACCCGACGACCCGATGACCCGATGACCCGATTGGGTACCCGTCGAGACTGCCCATATAGGGAAGGAAGTCCCGTGAACTGCCCACTGAGCGCAGCTTACTGCGGTTCCCAATCGCTCAGCTTGATCTGCGGGATTACCAGGTGTCGAGTAAAGTGATCCACCGGATTGTAGGCCCGCAATACCACCCGTGATTGCGGCAGTTGATTGCCATCCACCGGATAGTGCGCCAGGCCGTTCAAATCACGGAACGGAAGGCCCACTCGTCCTCCGCCCATCATGTCGGGGACAATTGTCAGGGGATAGGGCGCATAGTCGGCGCTGCAAAAGAACAGTTCAGGATTCCGCCGGCCACTGGGGATGTGTTCCAGAAAACCACTAATGCAGCCGGAGTACCTGCCGGGTATCTTGCATCGCAGCATGACATCATCTTTTTCGTCGTCCATGGTGGTGGCGCAGCGGCCGAACTCCGGAAATTCCCCATCGCCGCCGAGTGCCGGCAAGGCATAGGCGCCGGAAAGCCGAAAGAGGGTAAGGGAATACTCGATATCCAGGGCCACCGTCTGGTTTCTTAGTTGTTCGTATAGTTCTTGTTTCATGCGAATCTCGGGATGGGCGCGGCTCTCACCATTACTGTGCCCCTCATGGAGCAGCCGGAAATCATCGCGTGAATCCAGCCGCACTACCTTTCCCTCACTCGTGGTAAGCCGGAGATAGGTACGATCGGCACGGAGGACTGAATCATCAGGAAGGCCGCTAATGTTCAACGGTAGCAGCACGATGGCGCTCCCCTGACTAACGCGGATTCGGTCAACAAAATCGTTAGCGTCGAGTCCTGGAGGACGTTGGGCCCGGCCTACGCCGGGATCGAAAGCAATGTTTACCACCTGGCCCGCTCCGGGACTGGTAGAAAGATGTTGTTGCACGGCGAAAACCACCCGCCAAGGCAGCAGTTCGGTAAGCAGTAGCACAGCGGCGATGCACCCAGTCAGATAGCGTGAAGGCATCGTCTTGCGGCGGAAGTATTGCAGCCCCACGACCGTGCCGGCGCCCAATAACAAAACCATCATGCGCAGACATTGGCCGACCCACTCCGCGCCCGTAAAGGAAGAAGGATCAATCATTCGGGCAGGCCCAGGTCCATTGCGAAGCAGGCCCGAAATAAGGATTTGACCTCCGCCGGCAGCCAGCATGCCCATCACAATCCAGACTGTGGCCTCGGCCAGAGTTCGGGTAAATGACGCCACCGCGAAAAGCGGCAAGGTCAGAAACAGCAGCACCACAACATTCCTGGCGAGAGCCGGCGCCAGGGACTGACGAAAGCTGAAGCCGTTGGCTAGACCTTGAAAAACATCTCCGGCCAGCATGGACACCTGCACCATGAGCAGGACGAAAATGAGTTTGGCGAAAAGTAAGTCGCGGCGCCTGATGGGTCGGACCAGCCAGTCCTGGCGCACACCGGGAATTGGGTCTTGCTGAATGGCCAGAGTGATCAGGTAAGCCAGGCCGAGATAGGCGAGGGGCTCGAGCACCTCCAATAGGCTCCATAGCTGTGGGTTGTTCC
>DATDGH010000346.1:0-2228 GCA_036522215.1 Candidatus Angelobacter sp.
GTGGAACGAACCAATTCTTGGCTGGGACAGTTTCGCCGATTGCTGGTTCGTCATGAACATTTACTCTCCACTTATCGCGCCTTCTTCTATGTCGCCTGCCTGTGGATTACCCTCAGGAGGTATTTTTGAAACACGCTCTAACTACTAACTACTGCTTTATCCATCCGATCAAACGCCTCCTGCAGTATCCGCCGCGAAGTAGCAAAGCAGATGCGCACATGCCCGCTGGCGCCCGGACCAAACCACCGCGCAGCGCCGGGCACCAGGGCAACGCGCGCCTGCTCCCGCATGCGCTCGCAGAATTTTTCCGCATCATCACTCAGGTTGCGGATACAGGGAAAGACAACGTAAGTGCCCTGGGGCGGATGGACGGTCACGCCTGGCCATCGCGCAAGACGCTCCAGCGTGTAGTCACGCTGCCCGCGCAGATGGCGGATAAAATCGGTGAGCCAGCCGCGTCCCTGTTCGAGCGCCGCGATCACCGCCACCTGCGAGAGCACGGAAACTCCGTACACCGTGCTCTCTGCGTCCGAAGCGGCAATGATCTGCTTTCGCCAACCGCCGTCGGAGCAGATAACGCAGCCGACGCGCAGGCCGGCCAGCGCGAAATTCTTGGAAAACCCGTACACCGTGACCGTCTGCTGCGCGATCTCTGGCGAAAGCGCGGCCAGGCTCACGTGGCTGTGCGGGGGATAGACAATGTCCGACCAGATCTCATCGGAGAGAATGCGCAGCTTATGCTGGATGGCCCATTCCGCCACGCTTTGCAGCCACTTGCGCGGATAAACCACGCCCAGAGGGTTGTGCGGATTGCACAACCACAGCATGCGCGTGCGCGGCGTAAGTTTGGCCTCCATCCCGGCAATGAACTCTTCCGCGCTTGTGGCCGGACTCGAACTCACACGCATCGGCACAGCTCCGGCGCGCTCCACGGTGTGATGCAGCAGGAAGTCTACCGGGTCCTGGAGGAGCACCTCGTCTCCCGGCTTAAGGCTGGCGCGCGCCACCACCGCCATGGCAGATGCTGCGCTGTCGGTGGCGAAAACCGTCTCTGTGGTGCAATCAACCCGTCGCGTGGCCCACATCCACTGCGCCACCGCCTCGCGAAACTGTGGCAGCCCTTCCGGCGGCCCGTAACTCATCACCCCCTCCTGAATGTAATGGACCAGGCGCTCCTGGATTGCAGGAGAGATGCGGAAGTCAGGATCGGCCGCAGTCAGTGGAATCACGTCCGCAGGCTGCTGCGCCCAGCGCAAGTTGAAAGCCCGCTTGCGCAAAAGCTCCAGCGGAACCGCATCATCAGCAAAAGGAGAGGTATTCATGGTGTCAGGCGAACTGATGGTAACACCTCGGAAATCGTGGTGCCCTCGGGTAAAGCAGCACTTGGCAATTGGCTAGAGCTGGGGCCCAAGGGCAAAGGCGAACCAACACCCCAACATGTTTAGCCGCAGATTGATCTGACTTGATCTCCAACGGCGCGATAAACGAGGTTGCAGGCCACAGCTTGTGCCACCGGCTGGGCTGGATTGAACAATCTGTGACTTTTAGGCGAACGATGGCGAACGACAAAACTTAAAGATCGTGGGCCACGCGAGGCAGCTTGGAAGACGGTAGGGATCCCTTGCTCCGCTCGGGATAAACTACATCGCAAAAATCAGCGGACCAACACCAAAATCAACCGCAACACCATTCTGCTGCTGATTCACGCGGAGTGCCGCAGATTTACAAAAGCCGGAAATTCTTCTGCACCTTTTGTAGTGCAATTTTTGCTAGATTTTCGACCTTTTTTCAAGAAAAGTGCCTTTTTGCCGCTACTGCCGCTACCATGCCTCTAACTCGTTTGTCATCAGCGAAAACCGGGTAGCGGCAGAGGTAGCGGGAGGGGTTTTGGTAGCGCTACTTTTTTAAAATCCTCAAGGATGGGTAAAACCAGCAGAGTTAACTACCTGGTAAACATTTTACAAAAAGACCTATGCTGTATCCGCGACATCTGCGCAAGTTGCTGGCAACCCAGGACTTAGTTGCTTTTTGAGGGCTTTTTTGTTCCGTGTCTGTCGCGGGACAAACGGTTAAAGGCGGCGGAAACCGGAGACACTGCTCCGGCTGCACGCGCGATCAGGTAAAGGCTCGCGCACACACTTCTCCCTCGGCGCTCGCCCTCGCTTGCGCGAGCGCCGACTACACTTCTCCGGGCCGTCCGCGATGTGAATCGCAGGCGCGAAAGTCTC
>DATDGH010000347.1:0-9443 GCA_036522215.1 Candidatus Angelobacter sp.
CGCGGGAGATCGGAGTGCGGATTGCTCTGGGCGCCACTGCTGGCAACGTGCTGCGGCTTGTTCTGAGACAGGCACTGACGACCGCAGTCATTGGGGTTGCCATTGGCCTTGTTGGCGCCGCCCTCCTGACCAGAACCATGCGATCGCTGCTGTTTGAAGTGAGTCCTGCTGATCCGGTTACTTTGGGCGTGATGGCATTGCTGCTTTTGCTGGTGGCGGCACTGGCTTCGTATACTCCGGCGCGTAGGGCGACTCGAGTGGATCCGATTGTGGCGCTGAGGTATGAGTGAGGTGGTTGTGAGAGCGGGAAATTTGGTAATTGAGTAATTTGGTAATTTGGTAATTGAAAGTCAAAAGCAAGACCGCCACGTTATTGCGCATTTTACTTTTCGGTTGATCGCTGCGCAGATGAACCATCAGCAGTCATGGATCCTTCTAATGCGATTAAACGAACACGGCCGGTGGCCACTGTGCGGCCGGCATCGTCTGTCACGTTGGCTTCCCAGATTTGAGTGCGTTTGCCGCGCATCAGCGGGTGTGCGGTTACATGGAGCTTCCCTTCCCGCACGGCGAGCAGAAATGAGGTATGGTTCTCCAGCCCAACCACGGATTGACCACGTGGCATGGCTGCGAGCGCAGCACCGACTGATGCCACCGTCTCGATCACTCCAGAGTGGACTCCGCCGTGGACAATGCCGTACGCCTGGCGATGATCCGGTCCAATCTCCAACTCCGCTTTCACGCTGTCGGCAGTCGCATGAATGAAATGGAGGCCCATTGCGGCGCTCCAGCCGCCCAGCCTTTCATTGAGTGCGGCAGCAAAATCTCCATCTGCGGAGGGAGTCAGGTTACGGGGGTTTGGGGTGGCCGAGATCATGATAAGAATCGCCGCGATCGCGCGTGATCCGGTGATCGCACGTGATCGGAACACCAGCCCTACAAACAGTTTGGATTAAAGACTAGCAGAATCGTCATCGTGCCCGCGGGACAAGTCTACAGCAGAAAACGGTTGGGAAAGCACATAACAGATGTGTCACAATAGAGAGTTCACCTGACAACTGTTCCTTGTGGTGGAGCAAGAGTGGAGTTTTCTATGTCTGAACTGAATGGAAATACAGGGCTGCGTTTGAAGACGGGGCTGGCGGAGATGTTGAAGGGCGGCGTGATCATGGATGTCACTGACGCCAGCCAGGCAGAAATCGCGGAAAAAGCCGGGGCGGCGGCAGTAATGGCGCTGGAGCGCGTTCCGGCACAGATTCGCGCCCAGGGCGGAGTTGCCCGCATGGCGGCGCCCAAGAAGATCCGCGAGATTATGGCGACTGTCTCCATTCCGGTGATGGCGAAGTGCCGCATCGGCCATTTTGCAGAGGCGCAGATCCTTCAGGAGCTGGGCGTGGACTACATTGACGAGTCGGAAGTTCTGACTCCGGCCGATGAAGCCCATCACGTTGACAAGCATGCTTTCAAGGTGCCGTTCGTCTGCGGCGCGCGCGATCTGGGCGAGGCGCTGCGGCGGATCGCCGAAGGCGCAGCCATGATCCGTACCAAGGGAGAGGCGGGGACCGGCGACGTGGTCCACGCCGTCAAGCACCTGCGGGCCATTACCCGCGATATGCGCCTGCTCACCGTGCTGGGCGACGATGAACTTTATACCCGGGCCAAGGAGCTGCAGGCGCCCTATGAGATCGTCCGGATGGTGGCGAAGACGGGCAAGCTGCCTGTGCCTAATTTCTCTGCCGGCGGCATTGCCACTCCGGCCGATGCCGCGCTCGTCCGCCAGCTTGGAGCAGAAGCAGTATTCGTAGGCTCCGGTATTTTCATGGCTGACTCCATCAACTTCTGCGAACCGGCTGAAGCGGAGAAGCGCGCCCGCGCCATCGTCCGCGCTACGACTCATTTTGACGACCCTAAAGTATTACTTGAAGTCAGCGAAGACCTGGTTGGCGCCATGAAGGGGCTGGCGGTGGCTGCCATGACCGAAGCCGACATGATGCAAACGCGGGGGTGGTGAGGCCATTGAGTAATTGGGAAATTGGGTAATTGGGAAATTGGGTAATTGAGAAATTGGGTAATTGAGAAATTTGGTAATTGGGTAATTGAGTAATTGTGAGCCAGCCTGAAGAGCTTCGCGAGAGGACAAAGCAGTTCGCCATCAGGATTATTCGACTTTTCAAAGCTTTGCCACGCTCGTCGGAAGCGCAGATACTTGGCAGGCAGCTACTTCGATCTGGAACTTCTGTCGCTGCGAATTATAGAGCGGTTTGTCGCGCTCGCTCTAAGGCGGAATTCGTATCCAGAATGGGAATTGTGGCCGAGGAAGCAGATGAGAGCGCCCTCTGGATTGAGCTAATGTCGGAAACAGGAGTTCTGAAACCCAAGCGGTTAGAGGGTATTTTGACAGAAGCGCATGAGCTGGCAGCGATTTTCACCGCTTCTCAGCAAACGGCAAAAGAGAACAAATAATTACTCAATTACCAAATTACACAATTGCTCAATTCTCCATTGCTGCCACGCTGCCACCGGGGCGATTTATGAAGGTAGGTGTTTTGGCCATTCAGGGCGACTACGAAGCCCATAAGGCTGTTCTCGAGCGATTGGGGGCGGAGGTGGCACTGGTGCGCAAACCGGAGCAACTGGACAGCATTGAGGCGATCGTGATCCCTGGCGGCGAGTCCAGTACCTTCCTGAATTTTCTCTCGGAGCACGGCTTCCTGGAGAAGCTTCGCGAGTTTGCCAGCACCAAACCCACCTTCGGCACGTGTGCAGGCGCGATCCTGTTGGCTAAAGAAGTTGAAAATCCGCCGCAGGAATCTTTAGGAGCGCTGGACATAAGAATCCGCCGCAATGCTTATGGCCGCCAGATGGACAGCTCGATTCGCGAAGCTCGGACCAAGCTGGGTGAGAAACCGCTGGAGATGGTCTTTATCCGCGCACCTCAGATCACTGCCACTGGGGAAAAAGTCGAGGTGCTGGCCAGCAAGGATGGCGATCCCGTCCTGGTTCGTCAGGGCAAAATCATGGCAGCAACGTTTCATCCAGAACTCTCTAATGACACACGAGTTCATGAAGAATTCCTGAAGCTGCTTGGAGGAATTGGGTAATTTGGAAATTTGGTAATTGGGTAATTTTAAGTCAAAACCAAATCGCATGATGAATAGCTATAGCAAGGCCGAATACCTGGTTATCTAGCTGTGGCCTGGAACGCACAAATCAAAAGTCAAAAGACATTATTGGCATTTGCGTTTCTTCTGGTCGCTCTTCTTGGAATTCATCTTTTCACTCTTCGGCGCTGGTGGTTCCCTGCTCCGGCTGCACTGCACTCCGCTGCAATCGATCGCCAGTTTGTAACCGCGCTGTGGTTTTTGGGCGGCTTGTTTGTCGCTGGGCACGTGATACTTGCCATCGTCATATTCGGGGCACGCGGAACGGGTGCAGCGGCGTATTCTCGCGGCAATTGGCGGTTTGAAATTTCCTGGACCCTCATGATCGCCGCCCTGTTCTTCTGGTTCAATATTTCCGGCGGACGCGTCTGGTCAGAAATCAATAGTCACCCACCCCTCAACGATCCAGTCCAGGTGGAGGTCACCGGCGTTCAATTTCAATGGTACTTTCGCTATCCCGGCGTCGACGGTACCTGGGGACACACAGATGCCCAGAAATTTGCGAAAGCCAATGAGGGAAACCCGTTGGGCATCGATCCTGATGATCCGGCGGGCAAGGATGATATCGTTTCCACCTCACTGGTGCTGCCGGTGAATCGTGACGTAGACCTGACTTTGCGGGCGCAGGATGTAATACACAGCGTATTCATTCCGGCCATGCGCTTCAAACAGGACGCAGTCCCGGGAATGGAGATCCACGCCCGTCTCCGGCCGCTACAAACCGGAACATTCGAAATTGCCTGCTCGCAGCTCTGCGGTCTGGGACACTATCGCATGCGGGCAACGGTGAGAATTGTGAGCGAGGAAGAGTTCAAGCAATGGGTGAGGAAAAGCAGTTATTAGTAATTAGTAGTTAGTAATTAGCTAAATTCAAAAGCAAAAACCAAAAGCAAAACCAAAAGCAAAACCTCACCACGGAGGACACGGAGGAAAAGAGAGGACACGGAGGACTGCTGAAGAACCTGGAACTGAATAAAAATAGATAAAGGAAAATTGAAGATATTCGGGGCGACAAAGCAGAGATTCAATACCGCCAATGCAGGAACCATTACCCATCACGACGGAGAGCACACCCGCGGGGTTCGTGCGCCGCTATCTGTTCAGCACCGATCACAAAATTATCGGGCTCCAGTACTTTTTCCTTTCTCTGGCTGCGGTGCTGGTGGGCACGGTGCTTTCGCTGCTGATGCGCATCCATCTGGTTTGGCCGAATGTGACCATTCCCTTCCTGGGCGAGATCAAGCCGGAGAACTATCTGCAATATCTGACTATGCACGGCACGCTGATGGTGTTCTTTGTTCTCTCTACGGCGCCGCAGAATGGCTTTGGCAATTACTTTCTTCCCTTGCAACTGGGTGCATCAGAAATGGCTTTTCCCCGGCTCAACATGATGGGCTTCTGGATCACGTTGGTGGCTTTTCTGGTCCTGGTGGCTGCTTTCTTTGTTACGGGTGGCGCGTCGCTTGCGGGCTGGACGCAATATGCTCCGCTCAGCGCTATGCCATCGGCTGGTCCCGGTCAGGGACTGGGAACAGACCTTTGGCTCACCAGCATTGGTCTATTCAGCATCGCCTCGGTTTTGAGCGCGATCAACTTCATCACTACCACCATTAAATTGCGCGCCAGAGGCATGGATTGGATGCGTATGCCGCTGACCTGCTGGACGTGGTTTGTGGCCGCCCTGCTGAGTCTGCTGGCATTCAGCGTTTTGCTGGGTGCGGTCCTGTTATTGCTGCTGGACCGCAATGCGGGAACCAGCTTCTTCGTGCCCAGCGGTCTTGTGATAAGCAGCCAGCCAGTGGAGCACAGTGGTGGATCGCCGCTGCTGTGGCAACATCTCTTCTGGTTCTTTGGACACCCGGAGGTCTACATTGCAGTCCTTCCTGGAATGGGAGTGACCTCGCATCTGCTCTCGGTTTTCTCGCGCAAGCCGGTGTTCGGCTACCGTGCGATGGTGGGCGCCACCATCGCCATTGGTGGTTTGGGATTCATGGTCTGGGGGCACCACATGTTCGTCAGCGGTATGAATCCTTATGCCGGTTTTGCCTTCTCCACCTTGACCACCGCCATCGCGGTCCCTTCTGCAATCAAAACTTTCAATTGGGTGGGGACCCTATGGGGTGGACGCATCCGCTTCAACACGCCCTTGCTGTTCTCTGCAGGGTTCCTTTCGCTCTTCATTACCGGCGGCCTTACCGGGCCCATTCTGGCGCAGCCAGCTTTGGATATGTATCTGCACGATACTTACTTTGTGGTCGCGCATTTTCACCTGATCATGGCGATGGCCGGCCTTTTCGCGGTATTTGCCGCGACTCACTTCTGGTTTCCCAAGATGTTCGGACGCATGATGAATGAGAGCCTGGGCAAACTTCATTTCTGGCTTACATTTCTGGGCGCCTACGCCACGTTCCTGCCAATGCACCTGCTGGGAATCGCCGGCCATCCACGGCGTTACGCCGAATTGACCGGAGTACATTACGTGCAGGCGCTCGTCCCTTTACAAAAGTTCATTACGTTGGCCGCCATCGTGACAATTTCCGCTCAACTGCTCTTCCTTGTGAACTTTTTCAGGAGTATGTTTAAAGGACCGGCAGCGGCCCCGAACCCCTGGGACTGTACAACGCTGGAGTGGACACTTGCTTCGCCGCCTGCCAGCGATGGATTTGGTCGTCGCGAGCCGGTGGTGAACCATGGGGCTTATGAATACAGCATTCCTGGCAGGGAGACGGATTTCCTGATGCAAGACGGGTAGGCCAACGAGAATTTGGTAATTGAGTAATTTAGTAATTTGGTAATTTGAAGTCAAAACCAAAATCGCATCGAGAATTGAGTAATTTGGAATTTGGTAATTGCGTAAATTGAAGACAAACTCAAAGAGCAAGACCATCTCTTGATCGATTTTTATCGTCACAGAAGTTATGTCCCCGATAGCCGAACACGTTGAACGGGAAAAGAGACCCAAGCTGGGAGGCGGCGGTCCGGGCAAGATTCCCTACCGTCGCGGATTCGGCGGCGGAGATGATGGTGATCGCGGTCGCTCCGACGATTTCCGTTCCGGCAGAGACCGGCTTCGCCGCTTTCGCGTTGGCATAGTCGCGGGCATCGTCTCAGTGGCTATGTTGTTTGCGGGCTTGACCGCTGCCTACATGATGCGGCATGGAGGCTACCATTGGAATTCACAGACGCATATTGGCCATGGTGACTGGCATCCACTCACCCTTCCCTATCGCCTGCTGTTCGTAAATACTCTGGTCCTGGTCTTGAGCAGCGTTACCCTGGAGCTGGCACGAAGAGGCTTGTTACGAAAAGCGGAGTTCACCGCGCTCGGCATCCTGCCGCCGAAACTGCAAACGGATTTGCCCTGGCTCGGCCTGACGGTATTGCTTGGATTTGGTTTTCTAGGTGGACAGATACTGGCGTGGAACTTCTTCCGGCAACAGGGAATTTACCTTGCTTCCTACCCCAGCGGATCGTTCTTCTATCTGCTTACGGGATTACACGCCCTTCATCTGCTAGGAGGACTCGTCGTCTTGGTCTGCACTCTGGCAGGAAGCTGGATGCGAATGAAACTCGATAACCAGCGGATTGCCGTGGACGTGACTGGCTGGTACTGGCATTTTATGGCAGTGCTGTGGATCTATATTTTTGCCATATTACATTTTGCGAGGGGCAGTTAACCAAGTACAGCCAAAAAAGCCTGCACTATTTACTCGTGACGCAAAGCCGCTGACGGATTCAACCACGCTCCTCGCCTTGCGGGGAGAAAGCTCCCAAACAAGCTTATGATTACGATCACGAGCATGGCAATCGCAGCGGTTGACAAATCGACAGGCTTTACGCCATAGAGTTGGCTGGCGAGGAATCGCGTAACGCTGGTGGCAAGCACAAGGCCCACAGCCGTACCCAGGAAAACGACCAATAAACCCCGTCGCAAGATGAACCAGATGATAGCCCCGCGACTTGAGCCGAGGGAAAGACGGATGCCGATCTCGCGAGTGCGTTGAACCACCGAATGTGACTGGGTCGCATAAACGCTCATGGATGTCAAAATCAATACCAGCAAGGCAAAGGAACTGGATAGGCCAGCCAGCACGCGCTCGGGAACCACTGAATCGCTTACCTGCTGCATTTGCGTCGCAATATTCCTGACGACCAAATTCGGGTCGACCTCACGAACCGCTCCGCGAATGCCTGGCACGACAAAGCCAAGGTCTGCAGTTGTGCGAACCTCAAAAAACAAACCGTCACTAGCGGCGGTCAACATGGTGACCATCGCCGGGTACGGTAAGTACATACGTGGCGTCGGATCGTCGCGCAGATCATGTCCCTTTCCATTGCCGACCACTCCAGCCACTTCAAAGCTATAGATGTTACTCAGGACGAACGTCTGGCCCACAGGGTGACCGTCAGGAAAGAAATGATGAGCCATAGCTTCGTTCACCACGGCCACCTTTCGTGGGCTGCGCAGGTCATCCCAAACCAGGTCCCGGCCTTGCAGAACGCGAATTCCCATGGTCCGGAAGAAATTTGGTCCCACAAGTTCAACCACCCCGGGGGTCTCTTCTGACCTTTCTGGGTGAGCCGGAATAGAGACCGGCATGCCGAATTCGGACGCAGACGCCAGGGTAGCACTGGAGCAGCTTACGGATATCGCCCCTGGCACGCTTTGCAGGCGCTCCTGCAGGCGACTATAGACATCCATGAGCGCCGCTCCTCGGTAACCATTCTTGGAAGCGTTTACGGAAAACAAAACTACGTTATGAGGATCAAATCCTAGATCCTGGTGCTGCAAGTTTTCCAGGGTTTTCACCAGGAGTCCGGCAACCATCACAAGGACAATGCTAGCCGCAGCTTGAAGGACTAACAGTATCTCGCGCACCTTGAATTTTCGGACGCCGCCAAGATCAGGATCGCGATCTCGCAGTACTGAAGCAGCCTGTTTTCTGCTTGCGTACCAAGCCGGTATGATGCCGCAAGCCATTCCAGCCAGAACAGTCAAGGCCGCGGCGAAAGCGACTACAACGAGATCCGGCGTTGCGAAAGGAATTCTGAAACCGATGAATGGCTCCAAGCCCGCCATCACAGAGTCAAGAGAAGAGTTGAAGGTAAACACGAGAAGCAACCCGGTGGCGGCACCCAGGATCGCGATAATAAAACTCTCGAACAAAGATCGTCCTATAAGAGAGCTTCGCGGCGCGCCCAGTGACACAAGCACCGCCAACTCCCGCCGGCGTGCGAATGCCCTATTTAAGATCAAGATAGCGACATTCGCACATGAGATGACAAAAACCAGACTGCCAAGAAGCATCAAGCTCAAAGCAGGACGGGAAAACCGCTCTTTCAGGAGGTCGACTCCTCTGGCTCCTGAGACCAGGGTAAGATGCGGAAGATCCTCCCGCCTGGAAACGGCACTGGAGTTGGCGGTCAGTGCCTCCTGGAAGAGGCCTTCCAGTTCGGGGCCTGCCCGGCCAAGGTCCGCGTGATGTGGCAGGCGGCCCATTACCGTCAGCCCCCAGATGGTATTGTTAAATAGCAACACCTGGGTTTCATTCCACTGTTCGACGGATACCCAGAAATCTGGAGACTGTCCCAACTCTGTACCAGCGAAGCCATGATCGGCCACGCCGATGACCGTATAGGGGACATGGTGGAAAATGAGCGTTTTGCCCACCACGGCTGAATCCTTGCCGAATTCCCTGGCCCAGAAGGCATAGTTGAGCACGATTACCGGCGACGCGCCAGGCTTAGAGTCCTCTTCAGTGATCAGGCGCCCAAGCTGTGGCCGCACGCCGAGGCCTGAAAAATATTTTCCGGTTACGGCTTCGCCTGCAGCGCTGGTTTCTCCCAAATTGGTTTTCAAAACAACGGGATTGACGGCAGCAAACCCGAAAAGACTCAAAAGCGTGTTGCTCTTAGCCATCGATGTAAACGCAGCATAAGAAAAACTTGTATTTTCCTCGAAGCCGGACCACTGGGTTCGTAACGATTGAGGGAGTTCCTGCGTTGTGGTCCACTTTAACACGACAAGATCGCGTGGATTTTCCACCGGCAGCGTTCTCAGCATTACAACAGCAATCAATTGAAATACGAGTACATTGGCGCAGATAGCAAAACCCAGAACAATAACAACTGTTAAAGCAAAAGCCGGGGAGCGCTTCACAGCGCGAAATCCGAGCGTGATATCGGTACGCAAGCTCATTTACAGTTCCGCGACCTCCCAGCCATTTTGCGATTTCACCAGGCTTGGCCTCTGTGAAAGTTCTGTAAAAAGAAATTTGAAAT
>DATDGH010000348.1:0-7956 GCA_036522215.1 Candidatus Angelobacter sp.
AATTGGACACGAAGTTCGCGGCGATCGGAAGGTCCGCGTGTGCAAGAAGTGCGGAACCACGTTAGACAAGTAGTTTTTGGCCATTGGCTTTTGGCCTTTGGCTTGGAGCGGGAATCGATTCTTAAGTGAAGAGCTAAAGGCCAAGAACCAATAGCCAAGAGCTGATTTTTATGGCAAACATAGACGTACTCGACTTAAAAGGCAAAAAGGTCGGCACGCTGGAGCTGGCAGATGAGGTCTTCGGCGCGATCAATGAAGACCTGCTCTGGGAAGCAGTCAAACACTATCGCGCCTCCCTGCGAGCCGGCACCCATGCCACCAAAAACAGGAAACTGGTCTCCGGTTCAGGCAAAAAACTCTGGAGGCAAAAAGGAACGGGCCGCGCCCGCGTGGGATCCATCCGGTCTCCGCTGTGGCGCCATGGTGGAACCATTCATGGGCCGCAACCTCGCTCCTACGATTACCAGTTCCCCAAGAAGAAGTTGCTGGGCGCGTTGCGCTCCGCGCTGGCCGCCAAGTTTGCCGATGGCAAGCTGACCGTGGTGGAGAACTTCGAACTCACTGAACCCAAGACCGGAGCTTTCCGCAAGGCCCTGGGCACGCTGGGAGCGGGAAAGGGCGCTCTGCTGGTGGATGGCGTTAAAGACAACCGCAATCTTAAACTCAGCGCGCGCAACATACCCGGAGTGGAACTGATTTCAGGCAGCCGGGTACATCCGTATCACCTGCTGCGTTATGAAGCGGCCATCTTTACCCGGCCGGCCCTGGAAAAATTGCAGGACTCGCTGAAGGCTTCAGCGCCCAAGCGGAAAGCAGAGGTGGCGTAATGAAGTCTGCATATCAGATCATCCGCCGTCCGGTGATTACAGAAAAAGGGCTGGGGGTAAAGGAAAATCAGGGGACGCTGGTGTTTGAAGTCGCCTCCAAGGCCACCAAGACGGAAGTCAAGGAAGCGGTGCAGAAGATTTTCAAGGTGAAGGTGGACTCCGTTCGCACCTCCAACTTTCAGGGCAAAGAGCGTCGCCGGGGAAAGTTCGCTGGCTACCGGCCTGATTGGAAGAAAGCATACGTGAAACTCAAGACCGGCGAGAAGATGCCGGAGTATGCGCAGAATTTGTGATTTGCGATTTGTAATTTGTAATTAAAAAACAGGAAATTGCCGGCAATTGGCTGGCTGCTAGCACAACAAGACAAGAGCTAAGAGCCAAAAGCCAAAGGCCAAAGGCTGGTTTTTATATGCCTATCAAAACTTACAGACCGATTACGCCGTCATTGCGGTCCATGACCACGTTGACGAACGAGGAAATCACGACCGACAAGCCGCACAAGCCGCTTACGCGGATCAAGATGCGGACAGGCGGACGCCGGAATGCGGGTGACATCACTATCTGGCATCGCGGCGGCGGGCACAAGCGCAAGCTGCGCGCTATTGACTTTAAGCGCGATAAAGCGGGCGTGCCGGGAACCGTGGCGTCCATCGAGTACGATCCCAACCGCTCGGCGCGCATTGCGCTGATTGCATACGCCGACGGCGACAAGCGCTACATCCTCCACCCCGTGGGGCTTCAGGTAGGACAGAAAATTGTCAGCGGTCCGGAAGCGGACATTCTTGTGGGCAACGCATTGCCGCTCAAGAACATTCCCGCCGGCACCACTATTCACAATATTGAACTCAAGCCCGGCAAAGGCGCGCAGATGGTGCGGTCCGCCGGCGGTTCCGCGCAGCTTGTGGCCAAGGAAGATCTTTATGCGCTGGTCAAGCTGCCTTCGGGCGAGACGCGCAAGGTGCTGATTGATTGCATGGCGACCGTGGGCCAGATTGGCAACGTAGACCATGAAAATATTTCCATCGGCAAGGCCGGGCGCAACCGCTGGCTGGGTCGCAAGCCGGTCAATCGCGGAGTGGCCATGAACCCGGTCGACCATCCGCATGGGGGCGGCGAGGGCAAGACCTCCGGCGGACGCCATCCGGTTACTCCCTGGGGACAGCCGACACGTGGCTACAAAACGCGCAACAACAAGCGCACAGATGACTTTATCGTCAGCAGGAGACAGAAATAATGGCGCGTTCGCTGAAGAAAGGGCCGTTCATTGACGGCCATTTGCTGAAAAGAATCGAAGACATGAACCAGAAGAATGACAAGAAAGTCATTCGCACCTGGTCACGCCGCTCTACCATCTCGCCGGAAATGGTGGGACACACCATTGGCGTCCACAACGGGAAGAAGTTTATTCCCGTGTACGTCACGGAGAACATGGTGGGGCACAAGCTGGGCGAGTTTTCGTTTACGCGGCAGTTCAAATCACACGGAGTGCGGGCCGCAGTCACTGAGACCACGGCCAGGCCGGCAATGCCAGGACAGATAACGCCGGCGGCAGCAGCAGCTCCGGCAGCGCCCGCAGCACCAACGAAGTAGACCGGGTGGAGCGGAAGAAATTTTGATTGAAGGTTGAAACCCTCATGGAATTCAAAGCAAAAGCACGATTCGTGCGAGTGTCACCGCAAAAGGCGCGGCTGGTGCTGGATCTGATCAAAGGCAAGCGAGTGGAAGATGCGCTGACCGCGCTGATGTTCGCGCGCAAGCGCATTGCACCGGATATCGCCGCGCTGGTGCGTTCGGCCGTACAGAATGCCGACTACCTGAGCGGAGAAAAAGGACTGGATGTGGACGTGGACAATCTCTACGTCAAGAGCGCCATCGCCAATGACGGGCCACGCATGAAGCGCATCCGTCCGGCGCCCATGGGCCGCGCCTATCACTATCAGCGCCGCATTGCCCATATGGAAATTGTGCTGGCGGAAAAAGGCGTGAAAGGCCAGGACGAGATGGCCACCGTAGTGGGCGAAGAAGAGCAGGCCACTGCGGCGGCAGCTCCTAAGAAGAAGGCTGCAAGCGCAAAGAAGAAATCGGCCGGTCGTCGCAAGAAGACGGCCGCGTCAAAGTAAGGTTTACGAGGTAACTATGGGACAAAAAGTCCATCCGTACGGATTTCGCCTCGGCTATACCAAGCCGTGGAGGTCACGCTGGTTTGTGGAGCGCGATTACGACAAGCTGCTCCTGGAAGATGTGAAGCTTAAAGAAGAGCTGAAAGAAAAGCTCAAGTCAGCGGGCGTGAGCTCGATTGAGATTGAGCGCCCCGGCAACAAGCTGCGCATCATCATTCGCACTGCGCGTCCCGGCATCATCATCGGGCGCAAGGGCGCGGAGATCGACAAGCTCAAGCAGGACGTGCAGAAGCGCACCTCGCGCGAGGTCTTTATTGACATCCAGGAAGTGCACAAGCCGGAGCTGGATGCTCAGCTGGTGGCTGAGTCCATCGCCCTGCAACTGGAAAAGCGCGTGGGTTTCCGCCGCGCCATGCGCAAGGCCGTGGATTCTGCGTTGCGCTTTGGCTGCAAAGGGATCAAGGTCCGCGTCTCCGGCCGTTTGAATGGAAATGAAATCGCGCGCTCGGAATGGTATCTGCAAGGCCGTTTGCCTCTGCATACTCTCCGCGCGGACATCGATTTCGGATTTGCCGAGGCCCGCACAACGTATGGCGTGATTGGAGTGAAGACCTGGATTTATCGCGGCGACATTCTGCCGCAAAAGAAGCGTAGCGGCGATCAGGTTGGCGCAGGAGCGTTTTAAAAACAAGCTACTAGCTTCTAGCTACTGGCTACTAGCTTAGAGCGGATGGCGCTCAGGACTTTGGTTTTTGATTTGGTTTTGGTTTTGGTTTTGGATTTTGGTATTTGGTTTTAGCTAGCGGCCAGGAGCTAGTAGCTAGCAGCTGAAGAGGATTTAGAACTATGTTAATGCCCAAAAAAGTTAAGTACCGCAAGCAGCAACGCGGGCGCATGCGCGGCAAAGCGTGGCGCGGCGGCGAGCTTGCCTTCGGAGATTACGGGTTGAAAGTCATGGAGCCGGGCTGGATTACCGACCGTCAGATTGAGGCCAGCCGCGTCGCTATGACCCGTTTTGTGAAACGCGGAGGAAAGATCTGGGTCCGCCTGTTTCCGGATAAGCCCGTCACCAAGAAGCCGGCTGAAACCCGTATGGGAAAGGGCAAGGGAGCGCCCGATCACTGGGTCGCGGTTGTTCGTCCTGGCCGCGTGCTGTTTGAGATGGAAGGCGTAAGCCTGACGGAAGCGCAGGAAGCCATGCGCCTGGCGTCGCACAAGCTGGGACTCAGGACCAAGTTCGTGTCCCGCTCGCATTAAAGGAATATTGCGCGGCGCAAATCGCCGCGCAACCAAGAAAACATATATGGATGCTGAAAAAATCAGAAACCTGACCGATGCCGAGCTGAAGCAGCAGGAGCGCGATCTCAACGACCAGCTCTTTCGATTGAAGTTCCAGCTCAAGATGGGGCAGACGGAGAGCCTGAAGAAGATTCGCGGGCTGCGCAAAGACGTCGCCCGGGTGAAGACCATCATGCGGGAAAAAGAGCTGGCTGCCGCCGGCACCGCCGCCAAAGCGAGGAAGAAGTAAAATGCCAGAGACCGCAGCCACAACTGAACAGAAGAGCCGCCGCGCCACCAAGATCGGCCGGGTGGTTTCCACCAAGATGACCAAGACCATCGTGGTTGAAGTGAGCATGCGCAAGGCGCACGCGCTCTACCGCCGGGTGGTCAAGAAGTCGAAAAAATTCTACGCGCACGATGAGAACGGCACGGCGCACGTGGGTGACTTCGTGGAGATTGAAGAGACGCGTCCCCTGTCCAAGCTGAAGCGTTGGAAGCTGAAGAACGTGATTCAGAAGGCCAAGCTGGTGGCCGGTGAAGAGGCGCAAAAAACAAGCTAGCCGGCGCCGCGCAGCGCAAAGGGGCAGCAGTCCCGGAGTGGCGGGACGTTGCTGAAGGAGGAAAAACAACATGGCAGTGATGATGAGGACCATTCTGGATGTTGCTGATAACAGCGGCGCACGCCGGCTGCAGATGATTCTGCCGCTGGGCGGACATACCGGACTAAACGCCAGCCTGGGAGATATAGTCACGGCGGCAGTCAAGGAAGCTTCTCCCGATGGCACCGCGAAAAAGGGCACAGTGGTGAAATGTGTGATCGTGCGCCAGCGCAAGGAGCATCGCCGCAAGGATGGCACCTATATTCGCTTTGACCAGAATGCCGCCGTGCTCATCAATGAAGCCGGGGAACCCATCGGGACGCGCGTGTTTGGTCCGGTGGCGCGCGAGTTGCGGGAAAAGAAATTTTTGAAGATTGTCTCCCTCGCGCCGGAAGTGCTGTGAGGGATTGAGGAAGAATTGCGATTTATGCATATACGAGTTGATATCAAGCGCAATGATACGGTGAAGGTCATCACCGGCCGGGACAAAGGCAAGCAGGGCCGCGTGTTGCGTGTTTTTCCAGGCACATTCAAGGTGCTGGTGGAGCACGTGATGATGGTGAAGAAGAGCGTGCGTCCGAATCCGCAGCGGAACATCAAAGGCGGAATCGCGGAGCAGGAGTCGCCCATCGCCATCTCCAACGTGATGATTGTCTGCCCCACCTGCGGACCATCGCGCATCGGTCACGAGGTTCGCGGCGAAAAGCGCGTGCGCATTTGCCGCAAGTGCAACGGGCCCCTGGATAAATAGTTTGGTTAGAAGCTGGAAGCTTCCAGCAAATTGAATGCCTCACGAACCCGTACAAACCGGAAACCGTGAGAAAGGTAGAACAAAGTAGAAATGGCAACAGCAAAAGCACAGGCAAGATTGAAGCAGCGGTTCGACAAGGAGATTGCGCCCGCGCTGATGAAAGAACTGGGGCTCAATAATCCCATGGCTGTGCCCCGTCTGCATAAGATTGTCGTCAACATGGGTGTGGGCGAGGCCACGCAGAACAGCAAGGTGATCGATCCGCTGGCGAATGACCTGGCGCAGATTGCGGGACAGAAGCCGGTCATCACCCGGGCCAAGAAATCCATTGCGGCCTTCAAGGTCCGCAGCGGCATGGCCATTGGCGCCATGGTGACGTTGCGCGGCGATCGCATGTACGAGTTCCTGGACCGCCTGATCAACGTCGCTCTGCCCCGCGTGCGTGACTTTCGCGGCGTCTCCACCAAGTCATTCGATGGGCGCGGCAATTACACCCTGGGGCTGCGCGATCAGTTGATCTTTCCGGAGATTGATTACGCCAAGGTGGACAAGCTCAAAGGCATGAACGTGACGATTGTGACCACTGCCCGCGACGACAATCAGGCGCGCGCCCTGCTCAAGCACATGGGAATGCCGTTTAGAGAAGCACTGAGCAAGTAAGTAGTTAGTAAGTAGTTAGTAGTTAGCTTGAGCGTAGAAGCTGCAAGCGGTCTTGAAGTGAACAAAAATCTGGATATCTGAAAGGTTGGAAGCAAAGAGGAATTGGATACTGGTAGTGAAAAGCTGATGCAAAGAAAATCAGACTAATTACTAATTACCAATTACTAATTGCTGAAGCACATGGCCACAACAGCAAAGAAAGCCAAGACGAGGAAGAAACCCAAGTTCTCCACCCAGCACCGCAACCGTTGCAGCATTTGCGGCCGCCCGCGCGCTTATCTGCGCAAGTTCGGCCTCTGCCGCCTGTGCTTCCGCGGTTTGGCGTTGAAGGGTGAAGTGCCGGGAGTTTCCAAGTCGTCGTGGTAAGGAAGCAGTTAGTAAATAGCAATTAGCGATTGGCCACGACCAATCGGCTGAACCTGGCAGGACAAGCTAATTGCTAACTGCCAATTGCCAATTGCTTTAGTAGTACGTCACGGCAGGTTTCTCGCAAACGCGGGACAAACGGGTGACGAAAACAGGAGAGAAGAGAATGAGTTTGACCGATCCGGTCGCAGATTTGCTGGCGCGCATCCGCAATTCAATTCATGCGCGTCACCAGAAGCTCGATGTCCCCGCTTCCAAGCTGAAGCTGGAGATCGCCCGCATTCTGAAAGAAGAAGGATACATCGCCAACTTTAAGGCGACGGAAGAAGAGGGCAGAAAAGTCCTGCGCATTTACCTGAAGTACGGGCCGGACAACAATGCCGCTATCTCCAACTTGCAGCGCGTTTCGCGTCCAGGGTGTCGAGTGTATGTACGGCGCAACGAGATTCCTCGTGTCCTCGGCGGGCTGGGGATCAACATCCTCACCACTCCCAAGGGAGTGATGACCGGACGCCAGGCCCGCAGACAAGGTCTGGGCGGCGAACTTCTGTGTGAAGTGTGGTGAAGAAGCACTCAGCAGTCAGCGCTCAGCATTCAGCCCGCGAAACTGTTTGGGCTGAAGGTCAGCATTATGTGGGCATGGAAGGTGAAGGCAGGCTAAGAGCCAAAGGCCAAGAGCTAAAGCTAGTAGCCAGCAGCTAGAAGGCTACTAAAGAATGTTTAGAGCTTAGAAGGATTCAAGAGTTATGTCTCGAATTGGAAACAAACCGATTCCACTCCCACAGGGAGTGAAATTTGAAGTAAAAGGCAACACCGTGGTGGTGCAGGGCCCCAAGGGCCAGGTGGAGACTCATCTGCCCGGCGGTGTGAAACTGCAACCGGTGGAGGGCCACATTCAAGTCACCCGCGAGAACGACGAGCGCGCTCCCGTCCATGGACTGGTACGCGCGCTGGTGAATAATGCGGTTAACGGCGTGACCAAGGGCTGGACTAAAGACCTGGAAATTGTCGGCATCGGCTATCGCGCTGAGCTGAAGGGCAAGAACACCGTGGTGTTCACTCTGGGATTTTCCCATCCTATCGAGTTTCCTCTGCCTGCCGGCATCAGCGTTGCCATTGATCCCAAGCAGACCAAGCTGACGGTCAACGGCATTGACCGCCAGAAGGTCGGCCAGGTGGCGGCAGACATGCGCAGCTTGCGTCCGCCCGATCCCTACAAGCAGAAGGGCGTGCGCTACGTGGGCGAGAGATTGAAGAAGAAAGTGGGCAAGACAGGAGCCAAGTGATTGCGCTAACCGAATTTAAGTGGCAGCGATTCATTTTGGTTCAAGCAGTGTGCAGGACTGAAGAAT